>SZPD01000195.1 GCA_030263515.1 Anaerolineae bacterium CFX9
TATCGTGAGATGCTGGAGGCTTAGGCGCGCTGCGCAGTTTTCCCCAGCAGCGACCAGACGAACCCCTTGTGCGGCGCGAACAGGAACGCCAGCGCGAAGATCGCCGTCAGCGTCAGCACGATGCCCGCGCTTGGCGCAATCCGCGCATGCCACGTGACATACATGCCGATCACGCCGCCGACGGCCCCGATCGCCGCGCCGAGGATCATCATATGGTGCAGCCGCCGGACGAAGAAGCGCGCGGTTGCGGCAGGCGTCACCAGCAGAGCGGCGACCAGCGCCACCCCGACGGCTTGCAGGCTGATCACCACCGTCAGCGCCAGCAGAATCAGCAGAAAGAGCCGCAGCCGCTCACCGGGCAGCCGCAGCGTTTGCGACAGCGTCGGGTCAAAGGACACGACCAGAAATTCCTTGTAGAAGAAGAAGATCGCCAGCAGCACCAACCCGCCGATCACCGTGATCAGCAGCAGATCGTCGTTACTGACGGCGATCACATTGCCGATCAGGATATGCGTGAGATCGGTGGTATAACTTTGCGCCCGCGAGATGATGCCGATCCCAAGCGCCAGCGCCCCGGCAAACACCACACCGATAGCCGTATCTTCGCTCAGGCGGCCGGCGCGCGTCAGAAACCCGATCACGATGGCCGAGATCACGCCGCCGCCCAGCCCGCCGACGAACACCCACTGCGGGTTGCCACCCGTGGCGAGATACGCAACCGCCACGCCGGGCAGGATCGTATGCGCCAGCGCATCGCCGAGGAACGCCATACCGCGCGTGACGACATAAGCGCCCATCACGCCGCATACAATACCGATCAGGATCGTCGCCAGCGTCGCCCGCTGCATGAACGGCAGGCTCATCGGCTCGATCAGAAGTTGATTGAAGAAGCTTGCCATGTCCAAAGCGTTTCAGTTCCCGCTGTTGAGTGCGCGCGGCTGGCTGGGGTCGAGCGCTGTGAAATACTGCCGCACCAGATCGCGCAGCGCCAGCGGCACGCGGGCGCTTTGCAGTGCCGAGTCGGCAGCATTCAGATACTGTGCGAACACCTGATCATAGGTCACAAGCGCCTGCCCGGCTTCATTCTCGCTGAAATTGCCTTCCACAACCGGCGTGTTACTGTTATCCGGATCGAGGATGATCTGCTCGCCGCTGTCTGGCCCGCCGATGCGGCGCGGCGCAAACACCTGCTCGAACTGCCGCTGACCTTCGCCATCGGCATTGTTGCTGGCTTCGTTCATCGTGCCGGAAGCTGTCGGCATCGACTGGGTATTGTCTTCGCCCGCGCTGCCTTCCGCGTCACCGGCTGAGCGCAGCGCCGTGCCGGAAAGTTCATTCGGCATCGAACCCTGACTGCCGGAGTCCGCTTCAGAGCCGGGCATTCCCGTCATCCCCTGGCTGTCCTGTCCCTGTCCTGCGCCAGACATCGACTCGCCGGGTTGATCACCGGGCTGATTTGCCTGCTGGCTCGTCTGGCTGGTCTGGCTCTCGCCGGACTCGCTGCTGGCGCTCTGGGACTGGCTTTGCGCATCGCCGGAATTTTCGCTGGAGGCGCTCATCTGCTGCTGCTGGTTCTGCTGCCCGCTCTGCGACTGCTGCTGTTGATCGCTGCGCGCAGACTGGCTGATCTCCTGCGCCGCGCTGCGGGCATCGCTTGCAGCCTCCGAGAGCTGCTGCTGCGTCTGCTGCTGCTGCGCCTGCTGCTGACCTGCCTGTTCAGCGGACTGCTGCGCCTGCCGGGTGTTTTCCGCGGCGCTGGCGCGGTCATTGCTGCGCATTGCTTCCGCGGCGCGGCGCAGCGCTTCTGCGGTTGCCGGGCTGACATTTTCCAGCGACTGTGCCGCCGCGTCGAGCGCCTGCGACGCCTGTGCCATCGCGCCGCTCTCCATATTAGGCGCGATCTGCTGGAGGGCATTCAGCAGGTTTGCCAGCTCCTGCATCGCGCCGCTGGGTGAACCCTGCACATCGCGCAGATCCGGGATTTCCCGCAGCGCATTGCTGGCAGCCTGTGCCGTGCTTTCCGAAGCGTTCACGCGCTGATTAAACCGGCTGGACACATCGCGCAGCGCAGCTTCGACTTCGGCGAGCGCGGCAAATGCCTGTTCCGGTGTCGCCGCATCATTGAGCGCGGCGCTGTTCACCTGAAGAATTTCCAGAAGCTGGCTGCGTTCCTGCTCATTTAAGCCCTGCTGTGAGGCGATCGTTTCCGTGATCTGCCGCAGATCGGAGCGCGCGCCCTCAATGGCGGCGGCTTGCGCTGAATCCTGCGCAACCACATCGGTCTGCGGGTTCGGCAGCAGAAGCAGCAGCGCCAGCAGCCCGGCGAGCGCGGCGGTCAGGACTACATCACGGCGGGTGATCGTCAGGGGCAGCGCTTCTCTGGGGCGGGCGGCGCGGGCATGAAATTTGGCATCTTCGATCTGATGCGCCAGCAGATCGGCGTCGGCGTAAATCTGTCCTTCGAGCAGTTCGAGCGCCGTCGAGGTGCGCTCGCCGAGGTCGAGCATGACATCGAACCGGCGCGCGGTCATCAGCATCGAGCGCCGTCGCAGCCAGATGACGCCGATGCACCCCGCGATGGCGATGATCACGAGGGCGAGCGTCAGCCATGCGATCTGCGTCACCAGCATGAAGGGGCGCAGACGGGCGATGATCGCCAGCGCCAGCCCGACGCAGAGCGCGCCGGCGACAGCGCGCGGAAGCCAGCGCGTCGTTTGCTGGGCGCGCCAGCGCCGGTCCCAGCGTCGCAGAATCGTGATCAGTGCAGCGTGATCGTTGGCAAAGCCGGAATGTGTTGCCATCAGACCGCCCTAACGCGGTGCGCCGCGTCTATTACCCTGTCGATCATTATACCGGCAGACTGCAAGACACGTTCACAACTCCTCTGTGGAGCGGCGCGCACGTCGAACTGCCAGCGCCAGCAGCACGGCTGACGCGGCGAGGTAGAGGATCACCGTGAGGATCCATGCCGAGGGCATGGGAATGAAATTGCCGTTGCTTGTCAACGTATACTGCCAGAACGCGAGCGTCCCCCGCTCGATCAGTACCTGTTGTGTCGTCAGCATCGAAGTCAAAGGGTTGATGGCTGTGCAGATCAGTTGAAGATAGACGACGATTGCCTCCAGAACTGGCGACGCGCCGAGGTTGTTGAGCAGAATGCGCCGGATGATATCAAGCGTGCCGCTGATGATCGTCGGCAGCACGACCAGCGCAGTGATGATCACGCCATATGCCCGCGAACTCGCCGCCAGCGTGCGCTCCAGCACTGCTGAGTAGTAGATGCCGATCGTGCCGACCAGGATGGAAGTCACCGTCAGCAGCAGCAGCGCCATGAACAGCTCAAGCTCGCTCACGCCGCCGAACAGGAAGGCGATACTTTGCAGCGGGATGCCCGCCAGCAGCAGCAGCATGATATACCCCAGCGCCGATTCCAGCTTGCCGAAGACGAACGATGAGGGCGAGAGCAGCGTGGTTTGCAGCAGGTCATAGGTCTGACGTTCGCGTTCGCCGCTGATCGCGCCCGCTGTGAAAGCCGGCGCGATGAAGACGATCAGCAGCAGCTCGATCCCCACGACACCTGCAAACAACATCCGCCCGATCTCGCCGGCGGCAGAGGACAGCCCGCCCGCGCTTGCGCCTTTGACGAGCAGGTAGATCAGGATGGCGAACAGGCTCATCAGCCCAAGATAGACGCTCAGGACAAGGAACGCCCGCGCCCCGCGCATTCTGCCGCGAAGTTCCTTGAGCGCAACCGGATTGACGCGGAAGGACTGACGGTCGCGAAATAAGCCCGCGCTTGACCAGCCGAGCAGGGCGATCATCAGCAGGGCGGGCGTCAGTCCCAGAGCGACCAGCGCGGCGGTATTCAGCAGCCCGATCCCGATCAGCGCCGGAATCGACCAGACTTCGCGCGCGATCACGCCCGCCGCCACAACCAGGAACAGGCTGAGATTCGCCAGCAGGCTGAGCGTCACGATCGCCAGCGCGGTATCGGCGCTGCCCGCATAACGAAACAGCAGAACCGAGCGCAGGCTGTCGAACAGGGATGGAGAAAACAGCGCCGCGATCAGCGCCAGCGCCATGCACACAAGCGCCACAGCGCCTGCCATCAGTGCGCTCCAGCGCAGCCTGCGAACGCCCGCCGCCAGCCGGATTTCAAACGGATTGAGCGTGTCTTCGCGGGGGAAAAGCTGTTCGCTCATAGAGGCTAGGAGACAATTCCCTGTGTCAGGCGCATGAAGACGGTTTCGAGGTCTTTCGTCTCTTCAGTGAAGCCGAGGATGCCGATCTTGGCATCACTGAGCGCCTGGCTGAGCGCCGCCACGCCTTCATCATCGCCGGTGTAGTCGATGCGCACGCGGGAACGCCCGCCTTTCTGATCGAGATCGACCACGCCGATGACCCCTTCGAAGGCGCTGACCAGCGATCGTACCTGAGCGGCAGTATCGGCATCTCTGACCGTGACCGTGATCTCGCGGTGGGGCGTCAGTTGGGCGCGCATGTCCTCCATGCTGCCCTGCGCAATCATCTGCCCGGCTTCGACGATGCCGATATGCGAGCAGATCTCGTTGACATCTGCCAGGATGTGCGTCGAGAAGAAGATCGTCTTGCCCATCGCCGCCAGCTCGACCAGCAGCTCGCGTATTTCGATGCGGGCGCGTGGATCAAGCCCGCTGGCTGGCTCATCGAGGATCAGCACCTGCGGATCATGCGCCAGCGTGCGCGCCAGCGACAGGCGCTGCTTCATGCCGCGGCTGAGCTTGTCCACCATGTCATCTCGCCGGTGAGCAAGATCGACCAGTTCAAGCAGATCGCCGATCAGGCGTTTGCGCTCGCCTTCGGGGATGTCATAGCAGGCAGCGAAGAAATCGAGATATTCCCAGACGCGCATATCGTCATATACGCCGAATTCATCCGGCATGTAGCCGATGGCACGGCGGACGGCGCGCGGTTCTGAAAGCACGTCATGACCCGCCACCGAGGCGTTTCCGCTGGTGGGGCGGGTCAGCGTGGTCAGGATTTTCATGGTGGTGGTTTTGCCCGCCCCGTTAGGGCCGACAAAGCCGTAGATGGAGCCTGCGGGTACGTTGAGCGACAGTCCATTCACCGCCGTGAACTTGCCATACGTCTTGACGAGATCGCGGGTTTCGATGATCAGATCTGCCATTCAGTCCGCCCTGCGGTCTAGTATCCGGTCGGCGGGACGGCGAGCAGGAAGAAGGTGGCGACGAAGCCCACGAAAACGGGCAGCAGCAGCGCCACCGCGAAGATGCGGCTGTCTTCCTTGAGATGCATGTAATACAGCACGACCAGGATCGCCTTTGCCAGCGACAGCACGATCAGCAGCGGCACTGTCAGGAAGAACTCGCGCGGGAAGAACTCGGCGATGGCAACTTCGATGATCGTCACCACGCCCAGCGTCAGAAAGACGACGGTATACACGGGCAGATTGATGCGCCGCCCAAAGAGATCAGTGTAAGGAAGCAGGGTTTCCTTGTGGGCATCGTGCGCTGCTTCGAGGTGGCTGTCATGCGCCTTCTCGATGGCGTGTTCCTTCACATTGTGTTCGTCAGACATAAGTGCCTCTTTACACCAGATAGATCACGGTGAACAGGATGATCCAGACCACGTCCACAAAGTGCCAGTACAGACCGAACAGCTCCACGCCGATCGGATTCTTGTCGTAGACGCCGGCGCGCGCCCGCAGCGCCACCCAGATCGCCCACACAGCCCCGGCGATCACGTGCGCGCCATGCAGCGCGGTGGGTGCGTAGAAGCGCATGCCGAATTCGTTATCGTAGATGGTGATCCCCTCGCTGGAAAGCAGGGTGTATTCCACGCCTTGCAGCGCCACGAAGATGATCCCCAGCACCGCCGTGATAGCGATATAGCGCACCAGCCCGCTGCGGTTGCCGAGCTGAATCTCGCGCAAGCCCATCACCATCGTCCAACTGCTGGTCAGCAGCAGGAAGGTGTTCAGACTGACGAGCAGAATGCCCGCCTTCTCATGTACTTCATGCACGACATCCGGATGATTGATCCGGAAAACCAGCCAGTTGGCGATCAGGACGGTGAACAGGATGACTTCTGACGCCAGGAACAGCCACATGGCGAATTTGAGATTTTCGCCGTGCGCCGCCGGATCGTGATGATGCCCTTCATGGCTGTGATCGGCTGCCTGCGCGACATCGTGCGCGGTTTCCGCCGCTTCGATCGCTCCTCCGGGAGCTTCCATACGTGCTTCGCTCATCTCGAAAATTCTCCCAGAACGTTATTGCAGGAAACCGGGGATAGCGCGCAGAACCCGCGCGATCAGCCCTGCGATCATGCCGTTGAGCTGCAAAACATATTTCGGACGCCACAGCAGCAGGGCGATCAGCACGGCGTTGGCCAGCGAGATCAGCTCCAGCGCCGGCAGCGTCGGGAAGATCAGACCGATGGCGACGTAGTAGAAGAACAGGTACAGGATGGCCGTCAGGATGGCAAATCCCAACAGCGCGATGATCCAGTCGAGACGGCTCGGCTTGTCCTTGTTCGGGCGCAGGAAGTGATAAATGACGCGCACCGGGATCAGCGCCAGCCAGGCGATCCAGCCGAACAACCCTCTGCGCAGTTTCTTGTCCGGCAGTACCATGCGCGGGGTGAGGTTTGGCAGAAAACGGGGTTTTGCCGGCTCTGCTGCCGCTTCAGGAACCGTG
The DNA here is from genome assembly GCA_030263515.1 of Anaerolineae bacterium CFX9. GTDB lineage: Bacteria > Chloroflexota > Anaerolineae > Aggregatilineales > Phototrophicaceae > Flexifilum. The sequence goes on from SZPD01000195.1 coordinate 6,699, forward strand.
GCTCCAGCACCAGCAGGCAGCGCGCCGGCTGCCGCTGCTGAGGCGAGCGCCGGGGCGGGCTTTGCCGTCAGCGGGATCGTCTCTGCTTCCTTGATGCCGCGGGACAGGAACGTGAACAGCCAGCCGATTGCGCCGGCGACCAGCGCCAGAGAGACAAAGGCGACGATCAGGAAGATGACGAACACGACGAGCTGCGTCACCTGAATGGTTTGCCCGAACAGCTCCATCTCAAAGTAGCCGACCGCGATCATGGAAGCCAGCGGGTCTTTTGTGGTGATCAGCGTCAGACCGCTCAGCACGGCAAACGCCATCAGGACGATAAAACCGAGGACGGTCAGCGTGACGAGCTGCCAGACAGTGCCGAACAGAATCTTGTCGGGAGGAGGTTCTTCCTGTGCAAGGCGCTCAAGCTCACGTTCAGCCTCTTCGCCGTGCAGATTCATCTTCGGGTCAAATGCGCCCATCCCCCAGATGAAGAAGGCGGCGCAGAACAACGTGCCGAAGACGATCCCGACGCCCGCATCCCATAACGGAATGCTCTGCAGGGCGCGGACAATGATCACAACCAGCGCGCCGACGAGGAATCCGAGGACCGCCATCGGGATTGCGCGGGTCAATCCGGGTTGCTGCATATGAAAAACTCCTCCGTAAAGCGCCGCTGTACGCGAATCTGCGCTGATTATAGCACGTACAGCACGACGTAAAACATGATCCAGGCTGCGACGACAAAATACCAGAGCCGGGCCCCGGCTTCGACCGGGAAGTAATCGCGCGGGCTGTAGCCGCCTGCGCGCGCCGTCTGATATACCCGCAGCATGATGTAGGCGATCACGACTGCGTGAAGGGCATGGTAGCCGATCATCACGCGGAAGATCGCGCCATACTGGTTATCGATCTGCGCCGAGAAGAACTGCACCGTCATCACGACGAAGAACGCGATCGCCAGCCCCAGCGCGCCCAGCCACGGCGAGAAGAATTTCTCCCGCTCGCCGGCTGCCATCGCTTTCAGCCCTGACCTTGCTAGCCACGCGCTTATCAGCAGCCCGATCGTGGCAATCGTCGGGAAGACTTTATCCAGCGCGGCGACGCCTTCCGGCGGCCAGGTGGCAAAGTTGCCGCGGATCTGAAGATTGACGAGGATCAGGCAGACGAACACCAGAATCCACGACCACTGAAAGACCGTGACCCCCGTCCGTTTGTTCCTGAGCGCGATCAGTTCATCGCGGCTCATTTCCTGTTCAAGCTGAGACATATTCCGTTAAATCCTGAACCCACTTTCGGAAGCGCGCTGTCTGCAAAAACAGAAACCCCTTTAACCGACATCGTAAAGGGGCAGCAGCGTTCATTCCCTTCATCCGCCGCATCGGTATAGGGTGCGGCGGATGAAGGGGGCAAAGTCACACGAACGGCTTAATCACCCGCGGAAGGCGCAAGTGCCTTCTGCGATCGGGCGCTGCCCGGCTCCGGCAGGGAAGGACCGAGCCTGCTTTCCAGCGATTCTAGGTAATGGAATGACGCCTCTGTCCCGTAGCCATAG
>SZPD01000196.1 GCA_030263515.1 Anaerolineae bacterium CFX9
ACGCCTTGATGGCGGCTTTGTAGGCACTCGGTTTCTCGAACCAGAAGCCGATCAGCATGTACGAACACAGACCCATGACTTCCCGGCCGACGAACAGCAGCAGCAGATTATCCGCCACCACCAGCGTGAGCATCGCCCCGGCAAACAGGGCGATCAGGCTGAAGAAACGCGCCTGACGAGGATCATGCGCCATGTAGCCAATGCTGTAAATGAAGATGCAGACGACTGCCAGCGGAACCATGATGAGCATGACCGCCGTCAGCGGATCCACCAGAACGCCCATCTGGAAGGTAAAACGGCCGGTATCCATCCATGTGAAGGCGCTCTCAAGCACCGTCTCACCGAAATGATGAATACTGCTCGCCTGCGTGACCACTGCCAGGCTGATCACCCACGCCATGACCGCGCCGCTCATGCCCACGATGATGCTCAGGACGCGGCTGCGATCCGTAACGACCGGGACGGTGATACCCGGATAACCCGGATGATTATGATCCTGATAGGCGTGGCTTGCGGCGGGAACCCAGCGCGCCTTGTTGGTCAGCAGCGTGATGATGAGGAACGCCAGCAGCGGGCCGACCGGGATCAGCCAGGGAAGAAAATCAGAATTGCTGATAAATTCTTGCAGGGTCATATCAGAACTATCCCCTCAGAAGGTTGACGTCTTCGACGATGACCGAGCGCTTGTTACGGTAGATCGAGATGATAATCGCAAGACCTACCGCCGCTTCAGCCGCCGCGACCACGAACACAAACGCCGCGAAAGCCTGCCCTGCCATGTTCTGCGGCGCGGCATAGCGCCAGAACGCCACCAGGTTGATATTGACGGCGCTCAACATCAGCTCGACGCTCATGAGGATGGCCACCGCGTTTCTGCGTGCCAGCACGCCGTACACTCCGATACAGAAGATCAGCGCGCCAACCAGCAGGTACATCCATAAAGGAACCATCTTACCCGCCCCCTACTCGTTATCACGCGCGATCAGGATCGCGCCGATCATCGCCGCCGTCAGCAGCAGCGATGCCACCTCAAAAGGCAGCACATACTGGTTGCCATCCACCAGTGCCACCCCCAAATCGACCGTCGTCGTCACCACATCGCTCACCGGCATGTTCGGGTTGGTTCCCCCTTCTCCCCACACCGGTAAAATCACGCCGACGACCAGCAGGACAAACAGCAGCACCGCCACCACCGCGCTCAGCCACCACTGGCGGTTGAAGATTTCGCGGATGTTGGTCATGCTGCGGGTAAGCATCACCGCGAAGATGATCAGAATGGCGATCGCGCCGATGTATACCAGCACCTGCACCGCTGCCAGAAACGGCGCGGACAGCAGAATGAACATGCCCGCCCCACCAAACAGACTGACGATCAGGTAGAGCGCGCCATGGATCAGATTGCGGCTCAGCACCACTCCCAGCGCGCCACCCACCGACAGCAGGGCAACGATGAAAAAGGCGATTGTTTGCGCGTTCAGCTCTAACATCAGTACGTTTCCTTCGATCGGTGTGTTCGCGTCAAACAGGGGCGCTGCTGCCAACGCCCCTGCTGATACCTCTCTCCTAATGCGCCGGTTCGCTCACCGGCACGATCGCGCCGGCTTCAGCCGCCTGCAATTCCGCCAGCCGCTCCCGCCGCCCCTGGCTGCGCAGCCACGTCAGCACCCCGAACATGATGGCGAGGTTGCCGAGCAGCAGGACGACCGTCTGGGGAATATTGGCGACAAAATCGGTCGCCTGTGCCGCGGAAGGGGCCAGCCCCGTCACCTGAGTCAGCTTGATCAGGAACGCCATCACGATGACGTTGATGATCGAGATCGGGACGAGGAATTTCCAGTTGAAGCCCATCATCTGGTCGATGCGGACGCGGGGAACTGTCGCGCGCAGAATAAGCGACGGGATATAGACCACGAACGTCTTGAGCATCAGCCAGACGAAGCCGAGCAGCGGCACTTCATCGACAAACGGACCTGCCCAGCCGCCGAGGAAGATCACGGCGAACAGCAGATTGGCAGTGAAGGCGTGCATGAATTCGTTGGCCATGAACAAGCCGAATTTCATGCCGCTGTACTCGATATTGTACCCTGCCACCAGCTCAGACTCGGCTTCGATCAGGTCAAAAGGCGCGCGGCCTGTCTCGGCAAGGTTGCTGATGTAAAAGATGATCGCGCTCAGAGGCATGACGACGATGAACCACATGCCGAGCTGCCCACGAACGATATCCTGCATGCTCATCGAGCCGACCAGCAAAATCGGCACGAGCAGCGACAGCACCATCGGCACTTCATAGCTGACAAGCTGCGCCACCACGCGGAACGCCCCCAGCAGCGCATATTTGTTATTGCTCGACCAGCCAGCCATCATGATCGCCAGCGTGCCGATCGAACCGATGGCGACAAAGTACAGCACGCCGATGCTCAGGTCGATGCCGATATGCACCGGCGTAAATGGCACAACTGCCCAGATCAGCACGACCGACAGCACGGCGATGATCGGGGCGATATTGTAGATCAGGCGGTCGGCTCCCGCTGGGGTGATGTCTTCCTTGATGATCAGCTTGATCGCATCCGCGATGTTCTGAATCAGCCCGAACGGGCCGACGCGGTTGGGGCCGATGCGATCCTGCACGCGCGCGGCGATCTTCCGTTCAAACCAGATCAGCAGGATGACCAGAACCAGCGGGAAAAGCGTGATCAGGACCACGCCAAGCAGAATCGAGGCAAACTGTGCCAGCCCCGGATCCCAGCCCTGCGCCGTCAGGCACGGCGCGAGTGTTTCGATGATGTTGACGCAATCCATCAACAGCGCTCCCTAAACAATCGTCTGTTTACGCCCACTCAAGCGCGTTTTTGCGCAGTGCATAGATCAGCGCGTCCGCCAGCAGGAAGATGAAGAGCAGACCTGCGCCGAACGCGAAGAAATCAAGCTGGTTATACGCGAGCGCCCACGGGAACAGGAAGATCAGCTCCACGTCAAAGATGAGGAAGATCAGTCCGTAAATGTAATACTGAACCTTGAACTGTACCCATGTATCGCCGACTGTCTCGACGCCGCACTCGTAGGTTGCCATCTTGATCGCGTTCGGCTTACGCGGACGCAGCAACCAGGACAAGACCAGCGGCAGCGCCGGAAAAACCCAGGCAATCGACATGAATACGCCAACAAATGCCCATTCGTTGACCAAATTCATTGGAGTTGTGTACCCCCGGAGCCGTTTGTGATAAACGGAGCTAGTATAACATCCCGATCCCGTCGCTGCAAAGATTGTCTCGAAGGAATCGCAGGGGGATTGTGAAATTTACCTATGCGGACAGCGGCAGCAGTCGGCGGATATCACAAGGCGATCCGCCCTGCTGCCGTCCGCATACTATCGTGAATTAGCCCTTGACCGCGCCGAGCGTCAGCCCGCGCACGATATAGCGCTGCACGAAAAGCGACAGCACCACAGGCAGGGTAATGGCGATCAGCATTCGCGTCGCCAGATATGGGAAGTGCACGCCGCGCACGGTGCTGGTGCTGGCGACCAGGAAGGTATAGGGCTTGGCATTGCGTGTCGCCATCACGCTGGCAAACAGATATTCATTCCATGCAAAGGCAAAACAGATGATGGCGGCGGCTGTCAGCGCCGGCGTTGCCAGCGGAAGCGCAATGCGCAGGAAGACCTGAAACGGGGATGCGCCGTCCACAAGCGCGGCATCTTCAATTTCTTCCGGAAAATCGGCGAAAAAGTCCCGCATGATGAGAATGGCGAACGGCAGCACGAACGTCGTATTGACGATGATCATGCCGACGTGTGTATCCAGCAGGCGCAGAAACTGAAGCATCAGGAAGAAGGGGATCATCGTGGCGATGGGCGGCAGGAAGCGCTGCGACATAACCCAGGACACGATGTTGCTGTTGCCGATGCGGAACTGGAAACGAGCCAGTGCGTACCCCGTTAGTGTGCCGAGCGTGCACGCCACCAGCGTTGCGCCAATGGCGATGACCACGCTGTTGCCGAGCGCGGCGAAGGTCTCGCGCCCGCCCACCCCAAATTCCGCGCTCCAGTTATCGAGCGTAGGCTCAAACTGAATCCACGGCAGGAAGGTCGGTTCCAGCGCCTGAAGCTGAGTCTTGAAGGACGTGATCAGCGCCCAGACGAAGGGGAACAGCGTCCAGATGATGGCGATGACGATCGCCAGCCAGAGCAGCGCCTTCTTGACCCGCCCCACCAGCAGCTCATTGCGCTCACGAACCTGAGTCGTGGTCAGCGGTTGTGTGGTATCGACCATGACAGCCCCCTAGCCCGTCTGCTGATAACGCGAACGCATGCGGCGGAAATAAATCGTGCTCAGGATGATACAGACGATCACCAGCACATAGGCCAGCGCGGAACCATAGCCCATCTGGAAATTCTTCAGACCAACCTGATAGGTATAGTAGGAATAGGTCTGGGTGGCGCTGCCGGGCCCGCCGCCCAGCATCGACAGCGGGATATCCAGAATTTTGAACGTCTCCACCAGACGCAGCATTCCCACCGTGCCGAGCGCGGGCAGGATCAGCGGCAGCGTCACCTTGCGAAACAGCATCCACGAGCTGTTGGTATCCAGGCGCGCCGCTTCCAGCAGTTCCGGGGGGATCGACTGCATCGCCGCCAGGATCACGATGAAGACGAACGGCGTCCACTGCCAGGTATCGATGAGCAGCACCGCTGTGCGCGCCAGCCAGGGCTGCGTGAACCAGTAGACCGTCTCACCAGTGACACTCCGGATGATGTAGTTGATGATCCCGCTCTGTTCATTGAATAGGATCAGCCCCATGAAGCCCAGCGCAATCGGCGCGGCAAAGAGCGGCATCGTCATGACAGAGCGAAACATACGGACGAGCGGCACGTCGTGATTGAACAGCCATGCGATGAACGTCCCCAGCAGCAGCGTCATCGTCACACCGCCGATGGCGAGGAAGATGGTCGTCGTCAGCGTCTCGCCGACGCGCTGATCGCTGAAGATCGCGCCGTAGTTGGCAAAATTATTCCACTGGCCGCTGTTCGGGCGGGCGAGCTGCCGGTCGGTAAAACTCAATGCCAGCGAGTAAACCAGCGGAAAGATGGTAAATGTCAGAATCCAGATCACGCCGGGCAGCAGAAAGAACTTGCCAGCGCGACTTTTCTTGTACATAAGTGCGCTTCTCCAGTCCTCAGATCAGCCAGATCAGAATGAGGGTGAGGACAGTTTTGCCCTCACCCTGCGATGGAATTTCAGCTAACGTCCGGGCTGGATCACGGAGCGTAACCAATAGCCTGCTGGTACACCGCAAGCTGCACGTCACGCCCGATGTCATCCGTCACGACTTCCCATTCCTGAGCCACCAGATCCAGCGCTGCCTGCGGCTCACGCTGTCCCGTCATCACCTCTGCAAGGCGAACGTCCAGGCTGTTCCAGTAGCGCTCAGTGCCGGGGATGCGCAGATACGGCAGCGTCGTCGCAAAGCTGAACATATTCTCGCCATAGGCGGTGATGTACTGCTCGGCGTCGCTCGCGTTGAAGCCGAACTGCGTGTAGTCTTCCAGCGTTGCCGAACCGCGCGGCGGGAACAACTGATACAGGCTGGCGGGGTCAACGCCGGTCCAGCCTGCCGTCGCATTCCAGAAGTTGATGTGGCGGTTGGCGTGCATCGCCATGAAGTAGTACGCCAGCTCCGGTGTGTCGGTGAAGCTGCTCATGACCGGCATCCACGATCCGCCCGTCACGTTACCGATGCAGTTCGGATTTTCGGGATCGTTCATCATCATGCCGGCTTCACGGTCATACCAGACTTCGGAACACGGGATGCGCGCCGCGCCGAGCAGCCCCTGGATCGTCGAGCGATCCGGGCGCTGTGCCAGCGAACCGACATCGCCCCACGAGAAGGTAGCGATCGCGTTGCCCTGCAGGAAGTTCGCCCAGGCTTCAGCCAGTTCCCAGCCGGTCTGCGAAGGCGATCCGGTCGCCGTCAGTTCGAGCAGGTATTCGAGCGCGGCGACATGCCCCGGCGAATTCGCCAGCGCGGTCATGTCGGTCGGGTCAAACCAGAAGACGTTGTCATACTGGGTGACGCGGCGCGGGTCGTCACCCTCAGCAGGCGTGATCGCGAATGAGGCTGCCACGGTCACGAAGTGGAAGTGCCCCTGACCACCGGAACGCAGGTGCAGACTGATGCCGTCGTCCGGATCGCCGTCCCCATTCCAGTCCTTGCCGCTGAAGAACTGATTGATGCGCAGAAGCTGCTGCCAGGTTTCGATCGGATAGGGCATCGGCTCGCCCATCTCGGCTTCATACTGCGCCTGCCATTCAGGATCTTCGAGGATGTCCTTGCGGAAGTAGAGCATCTGCGCGTCGCCATCGTTGACCGTGGCATAGAGCTGATCATTCCACTGAAGCAGGTTATAAATCGGCGGCGCAACCTGATCCGGCTCCCAGACAGGATAACCTTCCTGACCGATGAAGGAGTCAATCGGCTGAATCCAGCCGTTGGAAACATAGTCGCCCATGTACCAGCCGCCGATATTCATCACGTCATAGGTATTCTGCCCGGCGATGAAGTCAGTCGCTGTGGTGGTGTAATACTGTGCCTGTGGAATTTCGACGATTTCGAGGGTTGCACCCGTCAGCGCCTGGAAGGCATCTCGCCAGAAGTAATAGGGGCCGCTGATACCGCCGCGCGGACCCGCCTGCTGTACCGAGACGATCAGGGTCTGCCCTGCGAAGCGGTCAGTGGCAACCGGCAGATTGGCTGCCTGAAGCGCCGCCATCGCGGTGGTGCGCTCAAGATCGGTCTGAGCGCCGGGGAAAAGCTGCTCCGCCGTCATTCCCATGAAGGTGTCGTCCTGGGCGACCACACCTCCTACACCCATCAGGGCAATCAATAATATGGAGACAGCAAAAACGAACTGTTTACGGAACATGCAAATCACCTTTCTCCTAAAAAAGACTCATCGCAATTCCTGCCCTGCAATAATCCGCAGCAGCCCTCCCCTTAGCAAAGGCAGACTGCGCGGGTATCGCCACGTCCGGTATTACGGTGCGGGAAACGACAGCGCGCGAGTAATAATTCTGCACACCAATTTAAGCAGCCATTCCCCATAATGAGGTGATGTGTAACGTTTCAACACTTTCACATTAAACGAAAAGCGTAAAGTTTGTCAACAAACGAAATTACAGGAACATAGCGGAACCTGCACCCATTTCACCCGGCGGGAAATGGTATACTGAGCGAACATCACAGAAATGGATCCAGGGATGAGTTCACCGTATCAGATCGTCACCCCCTCCGCAAAGGACTGGGATGCATTCGTCGCTTCTCATCCGCGCGGGCACATTCTTCAGCTTTCCGCCTTTGCCGGCCTGAAACGCCCCTACGGCTGGGAAAGCCACCGTGTGGCGCTTGATCATCGGGGCGAAATCGTCGCCGGCGCTCAGGTGCTGTTTCGCCGCCTGCCGTTTCGGCTGGGGACGATGGCCTATGTCGCGATGGCTCCCCTGCTCACCCAGCCGGATCAGCGTGTGCCGCTGTGGGAAGCCATCGACCAGACTGCCAGGCAGCGCAGCGCGGCCTTCCTGAAGTGGGAGCCGGGACTGTATGCGCCGGGAGATGCCCCACACGATTTTGAACGCTACGGTTTCCGGGAAAGCCCGCAGACGATCCAGCCGCCGCGCACGATCGTGATCGACATCAGCGGCAGTGACGACGCCATCCTCAGCCGGATGAATCAGGGCACGCGGCGCAAGATTCGCCAGAGCCAGAAAAACGACATCCGATATTACGAAGCCGACCGCGAGGATGTGAGCAAATTCGCCGCCATGATGCAGGTGACGGGCAGCCGTAATGCCTTTGGCGTACATGAACCTGCCTATTACGCGCTCGCCTACGACCTGTATGTGCCGGATCACGCGGCGCTGATTCTGGCAGAGCACGATGGCGAGCCGCTGGCAGGCATCATGGTATTCTCGCTCGGCGAATGGGCATGGTATCTGTACGGCGCATCTTCAGACAGCAAGCGCAATCTCATGGCGGCATACGGTGTGCAGTGGGCGGCGATCCAG
>SZPD01000197.1 GCA_030263515.1 Anaerolineae bacterium CFX9
TTCAGACGCCGCGATCGCGCGCGGCCTCGGTAAAAATACCGCCCAGATCGACCGCAATCTGCCGGAATGGGCACGGCGCACCAACCCGATCGTCCGCCGGCATCTCGCCGAGTACTGGAAGGTCACCCCGTCAGAGTTCAGCGGAGCCATCCGCGCGATCGGCATTCAGCTCGCCATCGTCTTTCTGACCTTCCTGTTCCCGTTCCTGCTTTCATTCATCATGCCCGCGGTGACGATCTCGCTGGTGCTGCTGCCGATGGGACTGTATATGCATGCGGCGGCGCTCTATCATATCGCGCGGCGCAGCGCAGACTGGGTTGCGGACGAACGGAACAACAACTCACTCGATCTGCTGCGCGTCTCTCCGAGACCGATGATCGAAATCCTCGCCAGCAAGATCGCGGCCAGCATCTGGCGTCAGAGCGAAAACCTGAGCCTGATCATCGTCTTTACTGCCTATTTTTCGATGCCGCTGCTGGTCATCCAGTGGGACTCGTACTTCGCCGCAGCCCGTGAACCCGTCCTGATGCGGCTTGGGGTGGGTCTGGCGATCATCGTCTCGGTGGTGCGGCTGCCGCTCGAAGCGGCGATGGTGGGGACATTCGGGGCGTTGGGAGGCGCGGCTTCGCGCTGGAAACCGGCAGCGCAGATCACGGCGCAGGTACTGGCGATCGCCTACTTCGCCTTCATCAACCTGATCCGCCTGCTGCCGTGGGAAGGGATGGGGCGGCTGACGGTCGAGATCATCCTGCCAGTTGCCCTGCCGCTGGTGCTGATTACGCTCTGCCTGCGCGGGGCTGCCCGGATGCTCGAACGCTCCGCCTGACGCAGATCAGTACCCCGCCGGATACATCTCGACAAAATACGCCTCGCGGTCACCCTCGGCGATCCAGCCGATGATCGTTTCCCCGTTCTGTCGATATGCCACCCTGAACCAGGTATACCGTTCAGTGCATTCAGGCCCATCGAGGACATAGAAGATGCCGAGCGCCGGAATCTGCGCGATCTGCTGATTGTTGGTTCCGGGTCCCACCCGTATATTGAGCGGTGTCGGATCATCGGCGGCGACGCGACCCCGCTCGCCAACAACCAGACGTGAAGGCAGTCCGTTGGGGCAGGACGCCGTCGGTGAAGGCGGCGGACTTGAGGGGAACACCGGTGTCAGCGGGGGGAACGGAGTCCCTGACAGCGGGCGGGGTGTGTTGGTCGCCATCAGCCCGGCCGGTTCAGTCAGAAGTGGGATAGTCGCCGGTCGAGTTGCGTTCACCTGCGCCTCAACACGCCCAAGGTTGAGCAGAAGCACCGCGCCAGCGCTCAGCCCCAGGATGAGGCTGAGCAGAAACAGCAGGTGCAGGCGGCGAGAACGCATCATGGGTCGCCTCAGCGGGCAGCCGACGCGCGCTGAATCTTTAGCGCGCTCTGTGCGCGGCGAAGCTGAACGTAATCACGCAGTCCCCAGAAGGCGAGCAGCCCGAAGGCAAAGGCGTAGATCGCCATGTAAGGAGCCAGGGTCACCGCGTGACGAAGCGCCAGGAAAAAGCCGAGCAGGGAATAGAGCGAAAGCAGGATCTCCCACTTGACGTTGGCGTTCAGCCGCAGCGCGTAGCGGTTGGCGCGCTGCTGGGTGGCAAACTTGGGCGTGCGCTTGAATTCTTCCTGCTGACCGAGCAGCGCCCCGATGACCGCGCGCGCATTGGTTAGCGCCATACCCGTGCCCAGGGCGATCAGCGCCGGCAGCGCAGCGGCGCGCCGCTGCCAGTCGGTATAGAGCACGCGCTGGCTGAGGATGAAGATCAGCGGGGGACCCAGCCCTGCCAGCCCCAGAGGACCCAGCGGAACCGCCAGACGATTGAGCGCATCCATCGCCAGCAGCGGCGGCGTCAGCAGGAGCAGCGTGATGATGATCGGGTGGACGAGATACTGACCGAGATGGAGTGTGGCGATCAGGCGCTGCGCCAGCCGAAGCCGCGGGCTGCGCCAGATGGGGCCGAGCAAAAGCATCATGCACTGTGTGCCGCCTTTCGCCCAGCGCGACTGCTGCTGCTTGTAGGCAGAGATCTGCGGCGGAAGTTCACCGGGGACTTCAACCTCCGGCAGATAGAGGAACTGCCAGCCCGCGAGCTGAGCGCGATAGCTGAGGTCGAGATCCTCCGTCAGTGTGCCATCCTGCCAGCCGCCGGCTTCCTCTATCGTCCGCACCCGCCAGATGCCGCCCGTGCCGTTGAAGTTCATCAGCCAGCCAGAACGGTTGCGAGCGGTCTGCTCCACGACGAAATGGGCATCCAGCGCCAGCGTCTGCCCCAGGGTGAGCAGACTGTCGAAGGTGTTGAGGTGGCTCCAGCGCGCCTGCACCATGCCGAGCGTCGGATCGGCCACCAGATGAGGAATCATGCGCTTGAGGAAATCAGGATGCGGGACGAAATCGGCGTCGAGAACGGCGACATACTCAACGTGATGCGCTTTCAGCAGGTCAAGCCCATGAGCAAGCGCCCCGGCTTTGTAGCCCTTGCGATCAGGACGACGGACATGCTCCACGCGGTATCCGCGCTGGCGGAGCTGCTCTGCCTTGCGCGCGATGACATCGACCGTTTCGTCAGTCGAGTCATCCAGCACCTGGATGATCAGGCGATCAGGGGGATAGTCCTGGGAAGCCACGGATTCCAGCAGCCGCTCCACCACATACATTTCGTTGTAGATGGGAAGCTGCACAGCTACTACCGGATAATCCACGATCGGCGGCACTTCACGCACTTCGCGACGATGACGCATATACGCGATGAGGAGGATGATGGAGCCGAAAGCGTAACTCGTGAGCAGGATAGCGCAGATCGTGTAGACAGCAGTCATTACGGCGGTCAACAACGCGATCAAGATAGGTCTTTCTGCCTCGTTCAGGCTTGTGTGACTGGGCACAGTCTATCAGGGTCAATTTGCGATAACAAGTGAATGTTCGCTTAAAACCTCTAAAGAACCTGTTGAAAAAATTGCCCGTTTTCACCGGCAGTTCACCCTGTCTTGACAAGCCTTCGCCACGGCGTTACGCTCTTTTCAAAGTATTTTATGTGTGGCGAGGATCGCCCCCTTTGGCAAGCATCAGCCTGGAGCAGGAGACCTCTGCGCAGAACGGTCTGCGACCTGTCAACCTCAAAACCGATCTCGCCCAGCTTGCCGACCTGATCGAACTCGCCTTTGCCGATACGATGGACAGCAGCGGAAGAGCGGCAATCCGCGAGATGCGCTCGCTCAGCCGCATCGGCATCGGTCTGAATATGCTGTCCGGAATGAACGATATGGTCTCCGGGATCGGGATGGGCTTCGTCTGGGTAGAGAACCAGCGCCTGATCGGAAACGTCTCGATTTACCCGGCAAACCTCCCTCGGCAGTACGGTCAGGGTTATATCATTGCCAACGTCGCCGTTCACCCTGAGTATCGCGGACGCGGCATCGCGCGCGCACTTATGAATACCAGTATACAGCAGATCAGGAAAGCTGCGGAGCGCGCACGCCGGCGACCGCTGGTGCTGCTGCAGGTCGAAAGTGACAACGCGGTTGCGCGCGGGCTGTATCAGTCGCTGAATTTCATCGAGGATGGCACATGGGTTCATTATCGGCGCAACCCCTCATCCCGCCCGCCGCACCGGATCGAAAATCCGCCGTACATCACGCGCAGACGCCGCGGCGAATGGCTGGCGGAATATCAACTGGCGCGCCGCCTGCGCAGTGACTGGAATGGGATGGGCTGGCTGCGCCCGCTGCACGCCGGGCTGTTCAATCGGTCGATCTGGGGAGTCATCAGCGACTTTATCAACCTGCGCTCGCAGGAAAGGCTGATCATCCGATCACAGGATGAACGCGAGGTGCAGGCGGCGCTGTGGATCGAAAACGCCGTTGCGGGCAGCGCGCGCAACCTGACCCTGACCTGCGCCCCGGAATACACCGGCTTGTTCGACGATGCGCTCATCAACCTGGCGGTGCGCCGCTTTGGCAGCCGCAGCCCGCTGACGATCGATCATCCGGATACCGAGCTGGTGACAGCGGCGGTGCTGGCGCAGTATCAGTTCACGGTGATCCGCAAGCTGACTCATATGCGCTGGATGGGATGAGATTTCGGCTGTTCCGCCCTTTGCAAAACTCAGGATGCAAAAGTCCCTCTCAGCGTGAGAGGGACTTGTCCTGCGGGTCTGACCAGCGCGCGCTACGGCGTGCCGCGCAGCGAGGCGATCGTCTCGCACGCCGGGCACGATCCATCAGGGCGGATGATGGCGTACCCACCCTGCGGATCGCCATCGATGAAGCGCGTGAAGTTGACGTTGAAGACGATGATCAGCTCAACGCGCGGGCTGGTGGACTGTGACGCCAGCAGAATGGCATCGCGGAGCCACTGAGCCTGCTCTGCGACGCTGGTATTGGCTCCCCATGCGAAACCGGAAGGCAGCGCTCCGTATCCATCCGGCGAGAGGTAACCCAGCTCGCTGAAGCAGAGCGGGATGTCTGCCCCGTTCAGGCGGAACGGGAAGAAGGCGCGCTGGATCATCTGCTGGAAGTAGTAGGTCGGGTACTCGCCGCGCGGATCGCCGCCTTGTGCGCTCGGCGGCAGGATACCTTCGTTGTAGTGAATGCCGATGCAGTCTGCATACCGCGCTGCCCCGGCGTTTGCCATGCCAAGATAGTAGCGGTCATCATTCCAGACGGCGTTCTGCCCGAAGAACCCTTCTGCCCCGGTGGGAGCGGGCGCGCCGGTGATCACGCGGATCTGGGGATCGACCGCCTTGATCGCTTCATACGCCTGCCGCAGCATCTCGGTGTAGGACGCCGGGTTGATGCGACCGTTGGGCCATTCGCGGTCGAGATTCTGCTCATTCCAGACCTGAATCGCATCCGGCTGGAGCGTGGCGATCGTCCCCATGAATTCAGCCAGCAGCGGATAGTAATCCGCGCCCAGCTCGCGCAGATCGTCCTTGTTGCCCTTGATCGAAAGCAGGGCAAAGAAACCGTTTTCATGGGCATAGTTGATGCGATCGCGGGCGACGTTGATCAGATTCGAATCGCCGATGACGAATGGAATCTGCCATTTCATCCAGGTCATGCCTGCCTGCTGCATGAAGGCGACGGCATCATCATCGAATGTGTCCATCTGCCCGCCGACCGGGATCGGCAGATCGCTGACGACGTTGGGGCGTGGGACAACGGTCGGCGTCGGCTCAGGCGTGGGTTCCGCCTCCACGACAGGGGCAAGCGAGTTATCCACCACGATCGGACGAACCAGCACCTCAACGATCTCGCCCGTGGTCAGGAAGACGCGCAGCCGCAGCGCATAGACACCCGTCGGCAGCACGCGCGTATCCCACTGTGCCAGCACACCATCAGTCACGATCGCATTGGATGGCAGCGTGACAGGCAGCCATGTGGTGGATGCCGGATCGCTCAGAAAATCGCTGACCTCAAAAAAGTAACTCTGCACGTTCGGAAGATTGACCGTGCCAGTGATTTCCACAACGCCGAACAGCTCACTCAGCGGCGTTGGGAAGGTGATCGCTGCCGTCTCATCCTGCGCCGCGGCGGGCGCAGCGATCAGGATCAGCAGCAGGGCGGCAAGGAAAAGTCGGTAAAACCGCATGGAAGCTCCTCAAACAAGTCTCTATCAGAACGCTTCCCCCGGAGTCAGCGGATGACTCCGGGGGAAAGCCGGTTCATGTGGGCGGTCGCTCAGGAGCAGGCCCCCTGCTGAAGCGTATATTCGAGGGTGCGAACGTTATCCGCCTTGGTCGTCTCCAGAATCTGGTTGAACGGATCGATCACCGCCGTGAGACGATGGAGTTCGTTGTAGAAGACGCCGGTCGTCAGCGTGAAGGCGATATTGACCGTCTGACCGGGGTTGATATTCGGCAGATTGACCGTCTGCGAAACCGGAAGCTGTCCGTCAGAGGCGCGCGCATCCGTCAGCGTGACCACGCCGCCCGTGCTGGGGATATTGCCGAAGTTGGCGACATCCAGCGTGACATTGAACGGCTGGTTACACGTCGGCGGGAATGGCGCAACATTCATGTTGCCCGCCACGAAGTTGACCGCGTTGGCCGGGGTCGGCGTGACCGGAACAGGCGTCGGGGTTGGCGTGGCAGGCGGCGGCGGCGGCTGGACGAATGGCACGTTCGCCAGGTTACCGGCAGGCGTCACCACACTCGGAGCCATCCAGCCGATCTGTCCGCTGGGCAGTCGAACCTGGAACCAGCCTGTACCGCGGGCGCTGATACCGACGATCGGGACCTGCTGCCCCTGCGTCAGCGTGGCGATGATCGGGTAGTTGGTTCCGTCACCACCGCGCACATTGGCGTTGGGTGTGCTGACGACCGCGCGCGGCGACGGGTCTTCGGTCGGGGCCTGGGTGGGCGGCGGCTGAGTCGGCAGCGGCGGCGGATTGGTCGGCGGGACGACCAGCGTCGGGACAGTTCCCGGAGTCGCTGCGCCGCCCACGTTGAAGCCGGGGATCAGCTCGGCAAAGGGCGGCGGATCATTCTCGACGCGCAGGGGGCCGATGATCTGGGTGACGGCTGAGCCACCCTGAACGTTGACGGTCAGCCGCAGCTCATACAGCCCATCCGGGACGAGGGTGGTATTCCACGAGCCGAGGCGATCATCCTGAACCGCCGAAGTCTGCGGCAGGATTGCCGGGAAGAAGACGATCTGCCCACCCGCAACGGCCAGCGGCCCATCCAGCGGGCGGAACTCGATGAAATAGTTGCTCATATTGGGCAGATTGGCGGAGCCGAAGATCGGGAACTCTCCACGCAGCACATAGACGGGCGGCGGGAATGAAATATTGGCGTTCGGATTGGGCGGCGCTTCCGCTTCTTCCGTGGCGGCAGGGTTGGCCTGCGCCAGTGCCGGCAGCACAGCAGTCAGTGCGAGCGCCGCGATCAGCAGCAAGGCTCCCACAAGACGAAGTTTTCCTGAAACCATGCGCTTGTTTCCCTTCCAATGCAGAACAACACGAACCGTTACGCACTATTGTAGTGCAAATTAAGAGAAGCGTAACGCTGCGTTCGAGAGTCGTAGGAATAAAGAGGGATATGCGTGTTGATCAGGGTCGCCCGCGCGCTTCTTCGATGGTGTGAGCGGCTGTATCGCGCTGGGTGATCAGATGGCGCTGGAAAGCGACGATCTCGCCGATCAGCCCTGCGGGGTCGCTTTCCTGAACGCGCTGGCAAAGCTCAAGCGCGGCGTCAAACTGCTCAGCGCGGCGCAGCAGATCGATACGCAGGACATCTTCCTCAAGGGCATTGGTCATATAACGCAGCCCTTCTTCAGCGGCGCGGTCAAAGAAAGCGAGGGCACGCAGCCGGCTCCCGACTGCGCCTTCCACATCCTGATGGTCGTCGCACACCCAGGCAGAACGCAGGCATGCCCAGCCTGCCCCGTTGAACTTGCCCATATGCGCATAAATCAGCGACAGGCACAGGAATTCGCGCGCCAGCAGCGGCAGATCGCAGAGCTTGAGCAGGTCTTCATACTCGCTGCTGAGCAGCACATCCTCAACGCCGGAAGCCAGCGGGTCGGAGAGATCACTGGCACAATAGCCGCAGGACGGGCAGCACTGAACGTAGAACGGCAGGGTGGAACGCGCCATCTCCGGCGGGCGCGTATCGAGATCCGGAGCCCCGAAGGCATTGGTTGACATGACGACTATCTGCTCGCTGGCATGTCCGCAGTTGCCACATTTCACCTCAACGCGATGGACAGTCGTCATACCTTGTTGCTCCTGATATGCGATCGGGGGCAGCGCATCTCTCATCAAATGAGCCTGGATGCCATTATGATTATATGATGGGTTTGTTCAGACGGCGCTTTAGTCGTAAAATTCTGGCGCTTGTCTGAGCGTTTTCCACTGCTCATCCTCATGCCCGAAAATCACCAGCCCGATCTGATCCTGTTCAACCCGATCCAGCAGTTTAATCGTACTGGCGTGGATCGCTTCAGCATCCGTGCTGCCCCCGTCGTCCTGCTCATCACGGG
>SZPD01000198.1 GCA_030263515.1 Anaerolineae bacterium CFX9
CAGTCAATCTGCCTCGACCAGTGTGTTCATCACCGGCGCGATAACCGGAGCAGGGCGCGAAACGGCCCGCCTGCTGCTGGCGGCGGGTCACCGTGTGACAGGCGCGGTCAGCGGAAGTGCCGCTGGCGCTGTGCTGCGCGCCGAGGGTGTGCTGCCCGCCTATCCTGATCTGAAACGCGCGGGAGAACTGCGCAGCGCAATCGCAGCCAGCGAGGCCAAGGTAGTCGTTCACCTCGCTCCGCAGGCGGCCAATCACCCGCCGCAGCTCGGTTTCAGCTATGATATGAACCTGGCAGAGGAATTTGAGCGCGTGATCGAGGCGGCAAAGGACGCCGGCGTCGAGTACGTCCTGTTCACTTCGTATGCCTTCGTGGAGGCAGAAACGCACGACGAGGCGGCAGAAGAACTCGTCAGGCCGCTTCAGCGCGCCGTCCGCAAGGCGGAAGCCGCTGCTCTGAGCGGGGCAGTTCCTGCCAGTGTCCTGCGCTTCGGCTATCTCTACGGCGGGCACTCGGAACTGCTCAATGACCTGCGCGCGTCTCTGCGGGTCGGGCGGACAGCCTACGCAGGCGATGATCGTGGGCGCAGCGCCTGGCTGCATGATGCGGATGCCGCCCGCGCCATCGTGGCGGCGATCACGGTGCGCCCGGTCGGGCAGACGCTGACTGTGACCGACGACTCACCTGCCAGCCCGGCGGCATTTCTGCGTTACTTCGCCGAGGCGCAGGGACTGGCTGTCAGCGAAAAACTATCGCCGATTGCCCGTGCGCTGGCGAACAAGACGCAGCTTGCGCTCCAGCAGCTTCACTATCATGGCAGCAGCGCCGAGGCGAAAGCAGTGCTTGGCTGGTCGCCACGTTTCAGCAGTTTTCAGCAAGGGCTGGACGAAGTTCTGCTGGCATGGCGCGCCTCCGAACCGATTGTCAGTTAGACGAAACAGGGTTTATGACGACAGTGGAATTACAGGCGGTCATCTTCGATCTGGATGACACGCTGATCGATTGGAGCAGATTCAGCGCCGACTGGCTGGCGATCGAAGCGCGCCATATCGCAGGCTTCTGCGAATTTGTGCGCGCCAATGGGTTTGATGATTTCGTCGATGCCGAGGCATTCGGCAAGGAATTTCGCAGCCGCTCCAGCGAGAAATGGATGTCTGCCCGCGATACGCTGATCGCCCCCAATCTCGGCAGCACACTCATCGAGACAGCAGAATACTTCGGCGTACCGCGTGGGGCGCTCGACCCGCGCCGCAGTCTGGAAGCTTACCAATGGGGCGCTGTTCCGGGAACCTATGTCTTTCCGGAAGTGCCGGATGTTTTGCAGCAGCTTCACGATGCCGGGTTGAAGATCGGGCTGGTGACCAACGCCTATCAGCCGATGTGGCTGCGCGACATTGAAATGGAAAATCACGGGCTGCTGCGCTGGTTCCCGGACTGCCGGATTTCAGCGGCGGATTTCGGCTATCTGAAACCGCACCCCACCATCTTCGAAGCTTCCCTTCAGTGCCTGGGCGTGTCCGCAGAAGCTGCCGTGTTCGTCGGCGACGATCCGAATGCAGACATTGTGGGCGCAAAGGGCGTCGGCATGAAAGCCGTCCTGCGCTCATCACGGCGCTTCCTCTCGCATCACGGCGTCCTGCCGGATGGGCGGATCGACTCGCTGTATGATCTGCTTCCCCTGCTCGATGCCTGGTTCCCGACATGGCGCGTTCTGGACGAGGCCTGATGCATGTTTGGTGAGCTTGCCAGCATCGACCAGAATCTGATCCTGACCGGCTATATCGGGCCGGGGCAGCTCGCCATCGCCCGCAAGACGGCAGAAGCGCTGCGCCTGCCATTTGTCGATTACGAAACCCGCCTGGAAGAAGCGGCTGGCATGCCGGGCGAGGATGTCCGTGCCCTGTTCGGCGAAAAACGGCTGGAATCGCTGGAGAAATCCCTGGTAGACGAGATCTCGCTTTACCGTGGCACGCTGATCCATATCAGCGGGCAGACGCTGCATATCGCCGATCATTTCGAGCGGCTGCGCGTCACGGGCACGATCATCTGCCTGGTGGCGAGCGTCGATGCCGTGCTTCAGCGGCTGCACCTGGCGATGGGCGCGCGCTTCCACAACCCGGCTGAGCGTGATATCGCCGTCGGCACGCTGCGCCGTGAATGGGCGGTGCGCAAACTGCCCGGCATCCACGAGATCGATACATCGCTGCTGGATGATGAACAGACGATCCGCGCGATTGCCCGCACATGGCGCGAACGTGCGGCTGTGATTGACTGGCGAACGGCATAAGGGAGATTATTTATGGCGAAATTGTCGGTTAGTCTGGGACAGATGCATATCACGCACAGCGATGTGCGCAGGAACGTCAAGGTCGCGGAAGAATACATCGTCGAGGCGGCGCGGCGCGGCTCACACCTGATCCTGCTGCCGGAGCTGTGGTCCACCGGCTATGCGCTGGAGAACAGCCGGGAACTGGCAAGCGAGCTGAATGTCGGCATCTTCGCACAGACGGCAACCATGGCAACCGAAAACAAGATCAGCGTACTCGGCTCGATGCTCGAAAAGCGCGGCTTGCAGACGGCGAACAGCGCAGCTTTCTTCGCGCCGAACGGACGCCTGATGGGCGTATATCGCAAGATCCACCTGTTCCGGCTGATGGAAGAAGATCGCTGGCTTCAGGCTGGCTCAGCGCCGCTGCTGATGGATCTGCCGTGGGGATCGACCGGCGTTGCCATCTGCTATGATCTGCGCTTCCCGGAGCTGTTCCGCCGATACGCCGTCCAGGGAGCCAAGATCATTCTTCTGCCGGCAGAGTGGCCGATCGAGCGCGTCGAACACTGGCGCACGCTGGTGATCGCCCGCGCTATCGAAAACCAGTGCTACATGGTCGTGTGCAATTCCGTCGGGCTGACGGGCAGCAATACCTTCGCCGGTCACTCGATGATCGTCGATCCGTGGGGCAAGATCGTGCTGGAGATGGGAGAAACCCCCGGACTTGGCACGGCAGAGATCGATCTCGACCTGGTGGACAGCGTGCGCGCCCGCATTCCGGTATTTGATGACCGGCGCACCGATATCTATACGTAGCAGCTCTCAACCGCGCCGTGCCCTCTCCGCGTGGAGAGGGCGGCTGAGCGCAGCAGAACGGGCGAGGCTCCCCCTACAACCCGTAAAGCTCACCATATTTCTTCTGCAAGTATTCCGTATAGTACTTCGACTGGATGCCCTCGCCTGTCAGGCGGCGCGTGAGTTCATCGCCCGTGAATTTGCGCCCGTGTATGTGGATGTTTTCGTTCATCCACGTCAGCAGCGTATCAAAGCGCCCGCTGGCGATATCGTCAGGGATGGACGGGCGTTCCTCAACCGCCTTACGATAATACTGTGCTGAGAGCATCGTGCCGAGCGCATACGTGGCGAAGTAGCCGACCAGGCCCATGCTCCAGTGGACATCCTGGAGCACGCCGAGCGTGTCTGTTGGCGGTACGATGCCCAGATATGACTCAAAGCGCTCATTCCATTCCTGCGGCAGTTTCTCGATCCCGACACTGCCGTCGATCATCGCCATTTCCAGCTCAAAGCGCAGCATGATGTGCAGGTTATAGGTCGCCTCGTCCGCTTCGACGCGGATGAACGACGGATGCACCTTGTTCACCGCGCGGTAAAAATCATCCAGGCTGACGCCGTTGAACTGTGCCGGAAAGGTCTCCTGAAGCTTCGGGTATGCCCATGACCAGAATCCCTTGCTCCGCCCGACGATATTTTCCCACATACGAGACTGACTCTCGTGTACACCGAGTGATGTGCCTCCGCCGAGCGGCGTCCCCTCAAGGTTGTCGCCGATGCCCTGCTCATACATCGCATGCCCTGCCTCATGCATCATGCCGAACAGCGCAGGATTGAGAAAATCCTCGTAGTAGCGTGTCGTCACACGGACATCGTTCTTGGAGTTGTGGTTGCAGAACGGGTGAACAGCAATATCGTAGCGCCCGCGATTGAGATCGTAGCCATACGATTTGATCACCCAGACGGCGAATTCGCGCTGCTGATCGATGGGGAAATGCCCGTGTACCGGCGCATCGCTCACGCGGTCGCTCACCTGCTGAATGTCGCTGATCAGCCGCACCAGATGCGGTTTGTGTTCATCGAAAATCGCCTTGACCTGCGCCGATGTGATGCCGCGTTCATACTGACCAAGCAGCGCATCATAGGGATGCCCCTGATAGCCGATCAGCTCACACTCGCGGCGCTTGAGATCGATGATCTGGCGCAGAATGGGAAGAAAATGCTGGAAGTCGTTATTCTGGCGCGCATCAGCCCAGTATTCATGTGCCACGCCAACAACACGGGCAGTTTCTTCCACGAACTCGGTCGGCAGGCGAGTCTGCTCGGCATAATCTTCCTTCACAACACGCACCATGCTCGCCTCATCGCTGTCGTAGGGCATCCCCTCGACCTCAGCGGCGGCTTCGTCGAGCAGCTTGCCCATTTCATCGCTGGTGAAGCGCTCGTGCGCGATCTTCGCCAGTGTGCCGATCTGCGCCGCCCGCGCCTCTGCCCCGCCGCGCGGCATATTGACCTGCCGATCCCAGCCCATCAGGTTCATCGCCATATTGATGTTGTGAATGTCCCGGAGCTGTCTCAGCAGTTCATCGTATTTTGCGCCCATCTGTCCATCCTTGTCGATCTGTCATTTTTGAAAAATCTTCAGCATTCAGAAGATTATAACCGAGCTTGCGCAGACAGGTTCATTTTTATGTCAGACCACTGCGTCCGTGGTATCATCCGCCCTATCTGTGCCCATGTCGGAAAAATCTGCTGATGACCGATACCGTCCGTGATCGCACCAACGAACAATGGCTGGCTGATCTGCGCGCCGATGACGAGATCCAGGCGAGCGCGCTGACCGATCTCAAGGAACGCTTGCAGCGCGGCATCTTCTACTATCTCAGCCGGGAACGCAGCGATCTGAGCGGACTCTCGCAGCATGAGCTTCAGCAGATGGCGCAGGACCTGGCGCAGGACGCCACCCTGCGCGTGCTGGAAAACCTCGATACCTTCCGCGGAGACAGCATGTTCACCACCTGGGCAACCCGGATCGCCGTCCGCGTGGCCATCAGCGATCTGCGCCGCGCCCGCTACAAGGATTTCAGCCTGGAGACGATCACCGCTGAGGGTGAGATCATGCCGGGCAACATGAACCCGGTCGCTGGAGAAAAACCGGCACAGCCTGAGCGCGCCGCCGAGCGGCAGGATGTACTGGAGAAGATCCAGGCCGCGCTGGACGGCGTGCTGACCGAACGGCAGTTCCGCGCGCTGTATGCGGTGGCGGTGCGCGGCGTGCCGCTGGAAGTCGTCGCCGAGCAGATGCAAACCAACCGGAACGCGCTCTACAAGCTGATCCATGATGCGCGGCGCAAGCTGCGCGCGCACCTGGAGCAGCAGGGGCTGACGATGGAATACGTTCTGAATCTGTTTCAGGAATAGACGTACAGACGAAAAATCTCCTGTAAGATCATTCCATGCACAATCGTCCATGCTTCGTAACGCCATGAAGGACCAGAGTTCCGTGAACGATAATCTGCGCAAACTGCTGGACTGTATTTTTGAAGAACATCGCATGTCAGACATGGACTGTGAAACGTGCGGCAGCCAGTTCACCTGCCTGGTGGAAATGGTCGCCCGTGGAGCAAACCCCCATGAGCTGATGCCCGCAGTGGAAGCGCACCTCGCCTGCTGCCCGGAGTGCAACGAAGAGTATCAGGCGCTGTTGTGTATCATCCGCGCAGAGATGAACGGAACCCTCATCAATAATAATCAAGGATAACCAGCCAATGCAGAAGAAACGTGTCGTTGTCATCGGGTCGGGACCGGCAGGGCTGACCGCGGCGCTTTACACCGCGCGCGCTCAACTGGAAACCGTCGTGATCACCGGCCCGCAGCTCGGCGGGCAGATCGCCACCACCCATGATGTGGAAAATTTCCCCGGTTTCCCGGACGGAGTACAGGGGCCTGAACTTGCCGAGAAATTCCGCGCACAGGCAGAACGCTTCGGCGCGACATTCGACTATGATCTGGTGACAGAGGTCGATTTCACCAAAGGATCGCCGTTCACGGTCAAAACGCACAGCAACGAATATCTGGCGGATGCGGTCATCGTTACGATCGGGGCCAGCCCGAAGACGCTCAACGTCCCCGGCGAACGCGAGTTTACCGGGCGCGGCGTGAGCTACTGCGCCACATGTGACGGATTCTTTTTCCGTGGCAAGGAAATTATCGTGGTCGGCGGCGGCGACAGTGCGCTTCAGGAAGCCATCTTCCTGACCAAATTCGCCAACACGGTGACGATCGTTCATCGCCGGGATACCCTGCGCGCCAGCGTCGCGCTGCAAACACGCGCCTTCGCCAATGAAAAAATCCGGTTCATCTACGACTCGGTCGTGGATGAGATCAAGGGTGTCGATGGCGTCGTCAAGTCTGCCGTGATCCGCAACCTCAAGACCGGCGAAGTGGTCGATCATCCGATCGACGGCGTATTCGTCTTCATCGGCTATACCCCCAACAGCGCCGTCTTCAACGGGCAGATCGAAACCGATCCGCAGGGCTACGTGATCGTCAACGACCGGATGCGTACCAACGTGGAAGGCGTTTTTGCCGGCGGCGAGATCCATGATGATGTCTTCCGGCAGGCGATCACGGCAGCCGGTCAGGGATGCGCCGCTGCGCTGATGGCGATCAACTGGCTGGGTGAGCGTGAAGGACTCGGACTGCTCCAGCCGATGGATGAGGCAGCAGTGCCAGTCTCGACACCGGGCGCATAAACCCAACGCTGAAAATCCTATACCGCGTTGAAGGCGCAAAGGACGTACAATCGAAACGTCTTTTGCGCCTATTTCGTTCATCGGGCATCGTGGAGTCCCATGCGGCGGAACGCACCGGTTTTCATCCTCATTCTCATGCTGATCGCGATCGCGGCACGGCTGATCCCCGGCGCACGCACGATCGACGATGCTTTCATCACCTTTCGCTACAGCGCCAACCTGCTCGACGGGCTGGGGTTCGTCTACAACGAAGGCGTGCGCACCCTGGGAACGACCACGCCGTTTTTTGCAGGGCTGATGACGCTGATCGGCGGGGTGCTCGGCGGGCGCGATTTTCCACAGTATGCGCTGTTCGTCAGCGCGCTGGCGGATGCTCTCAGCGCCGCCCTGCTCTATCTGATCGTCCGGCGCGTAACGAACAGCAGCCTGTATGCGGCGCTCCCGGCGGCGCTCTGGGCGATCAGCCCGATGAGCGTGACGTTTGCCGTGGGCGGGATGGAAACAAGCGTCACCATCCTGTGGATGATGGCCTCCTTTGCCGTATTCATCCTTGCGGACGAGACGCGCGCAAAAGCGCTCACACTGGGGATCTGCGCCGCCCTCGGTTTGCTCACCCGCGTTGATTCCGCGCTGTGGATCGCGCCGCTGTTCGGCTGGCAGTTGATGGAGCGTGTGTTCACCCGGCGCGATCGCCCCCCGCTGCTGCGCCGGCTTCCCTGGCTGACATGGCTGAGCGCTGCCGCGGTCCTGCTGCCGTGGGTCGTCTTCAGCACAGCCTACTTTGGAAGCCCGATCCCGAATTCGGTGACCGCCAAGCGTGACGCCTACCTGATCGAGCCGTTTTCGGCACTGGCGCGGCTGATCCAGGCATATTCGACGCCCTTCTTCGAATTCGATGCGTTCGGCTCAACCGGCGCGATGATCGGCGCGCTGGCCTATCTGACGCTCAGCCTGTTTGCGATCCTGTACGCGGCACGCCATGCGCGGCGGCTGATCCCCCTGCTGCTGTATCCGTGGCTGTATTTTGCGGCGTTCAGCCTGCTCAACCCGCTGATCTTTCGCTGGTATCTCGCGCCGCCCATGCCTGCGCTGATGCTGGGGATCACGCTCGGCGCGTG
>SZPD01000199.1 GCA_030263515.1 Anaerolineae bacterium CFX9
AGAAAGCTGCCAGCGCAATATCGGGTACGCCCTCCGTCGTGCCGGGCGCGCGCTGAACCAGCTCCATATCCGCGTCGTAGATTTCCCCGTATTCATCGGGGGTGGGGGCGTCCTGCGCGACGACCATGCCGATGCTGCCGATGGCGAAGATGAAAATGCCCAGGATGCCGATAATGCGCCACAAACTTCTATTCATGTCTGTCTCCCCTAATGCAAATAGATGTTCTTTTGTCTCAGAATGCCGAATGAGTGTAAGAGACCGAAGATAGTTGGGAATTCGTCGTATGCGCTGCAATCTCCTCTGCGCGTTCTGCGCTCCTGCACGATTAGGTGAATTAGGGAAGCAAGCAGCCGGGAACCGTCAGGCTCTCGGACTGGCTGCGCTGTCAGGCTCGGTTTCCGCACGCATAACAGGTTGGGCAAGCTGCCGCAGCAGGCGCTCAACCCCCTTGATGATGCGATCGCCAGAGACCACCATCCCGCCGAGGATGGCAATGCCGAACGCCACAAACTGGAGCGAGGTTGAAAGCCCCTGAATGCGCAGCATCTGGTTGAGCAGCGTCAGGAAGAAAGCTGCTGCAAACGTCGAGATCACGCTGGCGAGACCGCCTGTGAGCGAAGCGCCGCCGATGACCGCCGCCGCGATCGGCGCGAGCAGGTAGGATGCGCCCAGGCCGAGCGTTGGGCTGCGGATGAAACCCGCCAGCAGGATGCCGGCGATGGCGTAGAGCAGCGCTGCCAGCACATAGGCGGCGATCACGTACAGCTTGATCGGGATCCCGACCAGATGCGCCGCGCGCGGGTTCGCGCCGACGGACTGGAAACGCCTGCCCGCAACGGTAAACCGCAGCAGCAGCGACATCGTGATCGCGATGATGACGGCGACCCAGAAGATGTTGCTGATGCCCAAAAACTGCCCCGTTGACCAGCTCGAAAGCCCGGCGGGCACTGCCGCTTCGTTGGCGACGGTGGCGGCGTATTCGATGGTGTATCCACGCACGATCTGGCTGACCGCCAGCGTGACGATCAGCGGGTTCAGCCTGAGGACGCTGACCAGAAAGCCGTTGACCAGCCCGATCAGCATGGCGACGCCGAGCGCTGTGCCGATCGCCATCGGCAGCCGTCCGTCATTGCCCGCGCCCACGCCGACCACGATCATCGCTGCCAGCGTCATCACGTTCGGGATGGAAAGATCGATCCCGGCGGTCATGACGACCAGCATCTGACCGAGCGCCGCGATCGCCAGAAATGAGACCAGCGGCAGTGTGGTGCTGAAAGAAGTTGCCGAGAGTGTGGCGGGTGTGGTGATGACGATGATGAGAAAGAGCAGCAGATTCGCAATCCAGACCGGGATATAGCGCGATGAGACGACGATCGAGGTCAGAAACGAACTGTTTTGAAGGAGAGAACTATTGCGCATACGAAGAAACCATTCGATATAAATCATGCTGGCGGCGCAGCTTCAGGCTGCCGAAATTTTGCCGCCTGTGACGATGGTTGTTTTGAGACGTAATGTTTAACTATATTGAACAACTATAGCCCTGCTTTCAGCCGATGTCAACCAAGCGGATGAAGCCGGCGGCGCATCTTCGGGAAATGCCGTTCTTCTCTTAAACCTGCCTTTTTGGAGCCTGTAAAGACGAATGAAAGCTTGATGAGAATGGCAGGGCACGATAGTCTATCTACAGGGATAGTGTTAAATTTCATTGAACAGCATCCAGAAAGTGTTTCCTGAACCTGAACATTCATTTTCGAGGGGAAAAATGCCTGCCTTTCATCTGGTTCGTAAAGCCTCAGAAGCCGAGTTCGTCGTCCCGGCGGCATATGCGCCCAT
This sequence comes from Anaerolineae bacterium CFX9, assembly GCA_030263515.1. Classification (GTDB taxonomy): domain Bacteria; phylum Chloroflexota; class Anaerolineae; order Aggregatilineales; family Phototrophicaceae; genus Flexifilum. The sequence continues at coordinate 1,835 of SZPD01000199.1, forward strand.
CAGCAGCGGGTTTCGGCGCTGGTCGATCGTCAACCGCGAGACCGGTTCGGTGCATCAGGATTTCAGTATTTGCGAGCTTGAACCCGGCGGCGCGATCGGTGCGCACATCCACACGTTTGAGGAAAGTTTCTATGTGATGGAAGGTCAGCTCACCGTCGAGACGGGAGACGGTCGCTTCGGGCTGACGCAGGGCGATTACGGCGTGGTGCATGTTGCTGCGCCGCACGCCATGCGCAATCTGGGGACGACTGCGGTGCGCTGGGCAGAGATGCATGCGCCGCAGCCGCGCGCTGGCAGGGAAGGCGATGTATATTCTGTCGTGCCGCCGTTCCGCTATGAGGGTGACCCGCTGCCCGTCAATCCCCGTGATCCGCGCACCCGTTTCTTCGGCAATATCACAACCCAGCACATGGATCCGGCGAAGCAGTCTCAGGAACTGCTGGCGGTCTCCGGCAGTATGCGGACGGCGCTGCTCGTCTATACCGGCATCAGCGTCAAGATGATGGTCGATAGCGATCTCGGCGCGTATCTGCATACCATGTTCATGGTCAAATACATTCCTGGCGGCGGGGCGGGCAGCCACGATCATCCGTTTGAGGAAACGTACATGATCCTCGACGGCGAGGTTGAGGCGTGGTTTGACGATCAGCGCTATACCCTGCGGGCTGGCGATGTCGCATGGGCAGGCGTCGGCTGCATTCACGGTTTCAAAAATGCGACCGATACCACCGTGCAGTGGCTGGAAACCTCAGCGCCGCAGTCGCCCAGCCGCTATGCCTACCGTTTTGCCCGTGACTGGGATTATCTCGAAAATCAGCTCAAAAACGGCTGATCTGGTTTATTCGAAAACAGCTTTGCAAAAAGGACAAAACCACAATGGCTGAAAAGAATGCGGTCGTCATCATCGGCGGGACATCCGTCTTTGGCAAAGGGGTAGCTGCGCATTATGCAGCCCAGGGACGCCCTGTGTACCTGACCAGCCGGGAACTCGAACGCGCCAACGAAGCGGCAGCCGAGATCGGCGGCGCGACGACTGGTCTGGCGCTCGATCTGACCCGCCCACACGATATCGCCGCTGCGCTGGCAGGGATTGGCACGGTCGATCGGCTCGTGCTGGTCTCGATCTACCGCGATGCCAATTCGGTCAGGGACTACAGCGTTGACGGCGCGCTCAGCCTGGTGACGCTCAAACTCGTCGGCTATACCGAGGTCATCCATCAGCTCGCCGGGCGCATGACGCCTGATGCGTCGATCGTGCTCTACGGCGGGCTGGCGAAGGATCGCCCGTATCCGGGCTCGACGACCATCACGACGGTCAACGGCGGTGTGATGACCATGATCCACACGCTCGCCACGGAACTCGCGCCGATCCGCGTCAACGCCGTCCATCCCGGCATCGTGGGAGACAGTCCGTATTGGGCGAACCGCCCCGCGGGCACGCTCGACCCGGTCATCGCCCGCACGCCGCTCGGCCGGCTGGTGACGGTGGATGAAGTCGTCAACGCCACCCTGTTTCTGCTGGAAAACACTGGCGTGACCGGCGTCAATCTGCGGGTGGATGGCGGCTGGATGCTGAAGTAGGGACGCGCTTATGCGCGTCCGCCAGATAGGGGTTATGCAATCAATGCGGACTCAGCCGGGCATTTCTACCAGCGTCATATGACGACGCAGGATGGCGAGGATTTCATCCGGCGTGCGCGAGTCGGTGATCGACGCCGTGCCCTCTGCTGGAACTGGCAGCCCGACCTCGGCGAAGAAGCGCAGCATTGGGTCGGCAGGTTCGTAAATCAGCAGCATCCGCCCGACACTTTCTCCCACATTCCGAAATCCATGCGGGACGTTGGCAGGCACTTGAACTGTGTCGCCAACGTCTGCGCGGATGGCATATTTTTCTCCGTTTTCATCCTGCCCGTAGACCTCAAAGACGCCTTCCAGCACGTGGAAGGTTTCCTGCGGTTCATGGGTATGCAGGAACCACGGACCGCCGCCCGGCTGGCTGATCACCTCGACCGCCGAGTAAGCGCCGTGCGTTTCTGCCCCGGTGATGCGCACGCGGATGATGTCACCGATCACGTAATAGGATGGGCAGTCTGCCGCGCGGATAGAAAAATGGCGAACCATAACAGGCAGCTCCGTTCCGTTCAGGGTAAGCCGGTCAGAAGGCGCGGTTTCACAACTGCGGCACGCGGTAGCCGGCAGTGCTGACCACATAATCACGAGACTGATAGACCATCCGCTGAATCTGTGCCATGTCGTGACCGACGAGCTTTCCACCTCGCTTAAGCGGCCGCCCGGCAACGAACACAGAATCCACATTGCTGGTATCCATCCCCCACACGACCGCGCCGATCGGGTCGTTGACGGGCATCACGTTGACGCGATTGCCGTTGAGCAGGATGATATCCGCCTGCTTGCCGGGCGTCAGTGTGCCGATCCTGCTATCCAGACCCAGGGCGCGCGCGCCCTGGATCGTGGCAAATTCGAGCGCATCCCGCGCATTCAGGAAGTCTGGCGCGCCGCCCTCGCCGCTCAGCACGCGCTCAAAGACCAGCGCACGCTGAAGCGAGAGGATCGTGCGCATCTGGGTGAACATTTCGCCGGGGACGTTGGTTTCGACATCGACGCTCAGGCTGGGCCTGAGACCGCGATCGAGGAACTTCTGCGTCGGGACCATCCCATGCCCCATCATCATCTCGACCGGGGCAGAGATGGAAATCGTGCCGCCGGTATCGACGATCATCTTGATCTCGGTGTCGTTGAGCGTGGTGCAGTGGATGTAGGTCGTATCCGGCCCCAGCAGTCCGGCTTCGCCCATCGCCTGAAGTTTGCCGTGCCGGCCGTAAGTGCCAACGCCGACATGCACGCTGATGCGCGCGTCCACACTGCGCGCCAGTTCCCACTGTGCTCTGACGGCGTCGAACGGCATAAATTCCGGCCCCATGCTCGCCAGCGCCAGCGTGAGAAGCTGATCCTTCGAGGCGAATTCGTCACGCGCCAGACGACGGAATTCATCATCGTGGGCGGCGATCGGGCTGCCCCACCACGGATGCCCGTAGCCGAACACGATCCGCATTCCGGAGTCCTTCAGCGCGCGCAGTCCTTCGCTGGTGTGATCGGGCGTCGCCTGAATGTGCGACCAATCGAGCAGGGTGGTGATACCAGCATTGATCGCGCCCAGCAGGCTGACGAGATTGCCGACGTAGACATCTTCCGGGCGATACGCTGGGGCCAGCGTGTTGAGGATGAGCGACAGATAGCTTTCGTCGCCTTCCAGCGGCACGTTAGTGCCGATATTGCGCAGGATGCCTTCCCAGGTGTGCCGGTGCGTATCGACGAAGCCCGGCATGACGATCATACCCGCCGCATCGATGATCTCAGCATCCGCGGCGGTGACGTTCGGCCCGACAGCGGCGATTCTGTCTCCATCGATCAGCACACTGGCTTTATGAAAATTGCCGACCTTCGAGTCCAGGCTCAGAACACATCCATCCCTGATCAGAATTTTTGCCACGATAAAACCTCTGTTCTCCAGGAAAATCTCTACCGTATGGATCCCGGCCGCGCTGTCACAGCCTCAGCCGCTGACAGCGAAGCCTGCCCAGTCGTGTTCAAAACGGAAGATCTCTTTCGCCGGGGGCAGCGGCGTCTGCGTTTCGAGCCAGCGAACCGGCTGCGTCCCCTTGTTTTCAAAGCTGTGGATACAGCCGACGCTCGTCCAGACGACGCTGCCTGCGCCGAGCGTATACACCCTGCCATCACACGTCGCCTCGACCTCGCCGCTCAGGATGTAATACGACTCCTCGAACGTGTGATCATGCGGCGCGATCTTTGCGCCCGGCATGTACTGGATCAGAAACAGGGACTGATGCACCGCGCCGAACGACCGATCGACGAACATCTTGATGGCGACGCCCGTCGTCGGGTTGAAGCCTTCCATCTGCGCGGCTTCGCCGGGGCGGGGAAGCTGCGACTCATCGAAAAAGCCGATGCTGGTGACACTGACATCCGGCGCAGGCGCATCTGAAGGAATCTCGCCCGCCGCGAAGAACGTATCGCGGCCATAGTCGAGGGGCCTCGGCTGAGGCGATTGATTTTCCAGCCAGCGCGCCGGGCGATTGCTGGCGCTGCGCCAGCCGTGGCGTGTTCCGGTTGGGATCAGCCCGAAGTGCCCGGCGCTCAGCCTGTGCGCCTGTTCGCCGAGCAGCAGGATCACCTCGCCTTCCAGCACGATGAACGACTCTTCAAAGGCGTGGATATGCGTGTCGATGCTGCCGCCAGCCGCCAGCTCACAGATGCCCGTGCCCATATGGACAGAACCGCAGGTGTGATCGACATAGGTGGCACGCCGAAAACCGGTGCTGTGCTGGCGGTATATCTCAGGGGTTTCTGCCGCAGACCAATCAAGAGTGGAGACGTGATGCATGGGCGAACTCCGTTCAATCAGGCAGAAGGGGATGCAGCAAGGCTTTCCAGCACCTGCACGACCACGGCAAAATCCCGATCGCTCAGGTTCATCTGCCGGGCGCGCGCCAGCAGATCGGCGGCGACCGCCGTCGTCGGCACAGTCACGCCGAGTTCGCGCGCCAGCTCAACGGCCAGCAGGATATCCTTCTGTGCCATGCTGACATCGAACCAGGCCTCATCGGGCAGCGCCGCGACGAAGGGCCCCCGATATCTGAGCGCTGGCGAAGCGATGGCGCTGTTGAGCATCACTTCAACAGCGGTGGCGCGCGGCACGCCGGATTTTTCTGCCAGCAGCACACCCTCCGCAAATGAGATCACCTGCGTGACGATGCTGATGTTGATGGCGATCTTCATCGCCATCGCCTGCCCGCTGCCGCCCACATGCATCACGGTCGGCCCGATCACGTGCAGGATGGGGAGGATCCGCGCATACGCGGTCTGATCGCCTGAGACGATGATCGTCAGCTTCCCCTGTTCCAGGGTGAGCTTGCTGCCGCTGACAGGCGCGTCGAGCAGCGCTGCGCCCGCCGCCTCAACCTGCGCGGCAAGATCACGGATCAGACCGGGGCTGTTGGTACTCATCACCACGCAGACCTTGCCAGCGCCCAGCCCGGCGAGGATGCCTTCCGGGCCGTGCATGATCCCTTCCAGCGCACGGTTATCGCTCACGTTGGAGAAGATGATGCTGGCTGCCTGGGCGACCGCGCGCGGCGTCTCTGCCCAGCGCATGCCGCGTTCAATCAGCGGCTCGGCTTTGTCGCGGGTGCGGTTATGCCCGGTGACCTCATAGCCCGCATCCAGCAGCCGCTGCACCATGCGGCTGCCCATCATGCCAAGCCCGATAAATCCCAAAGACTCCATTTTCAGTCCTCATAACAGCTTTCTGGCAGCAATTTTAATTTTACTGAACAGCGGCTCCGCCTGATGCTGACGATTGAGCACAGCTCCGGCATCTGATCCCGATGTGTAGCCAAAATCATACCCCTGTGTTTAATTATATCAAACACCAGATGAGTGCCGGATGATACTTTTCGGGAAGTTTGCCCGTTTATCCATCCGCCATGTACAATCCTGTCAAACACAGCGGAAAGTTGATACTGACGATGGGCAATGAAAATGAGTTGAATATTGGCGAGAAGATCCGGGCAGCACGGCAGAGCAGGCATATGAGCCTGCGCGCGCTGGCGGCAAAGGCGAACGTCAGCCCCAGTATGCTCAGCCAGATCGAGAACAACCGCGCCAACCCGTCTGTGACGACGCTCTACAATCTTGCTGAAGCCCTGTCGATCACGGTCAACTACTTTTTCCCCGATCCTGACGAGGTTCCCGAACGCCTTATCGAGCCGATCATCCTGCCAGACAAAACTGCCAGTGAACTGCGCGCCGACTATGGCAATGGCATGGTTCTGCTGGCACAGCCCGGCTTGAAGTCGCCGGTGGTATCGCTGGCATCACGGCTGGCGATCGAGCTGAAAAGCGGCGTGCGCTGGGAACGGCTGACCGCGTCCGAAGAAAAGGGGATCCAGTTCCTGGAGATTCAGTACCGCCCCGGCACATCGTCCGGAGAAACCATGTCCCAGCACAGCGGGCGGGAATTTGGCGTGATCCTGTCCGGCGTGCT
>SZPD01000200.1 GCA_030263515.1 Anaerolineae bacterium CFX9
CAGGCGGAAGGCATTGCCCATCGTCTTTTCGTTAGCGGTTCTGCCGCGAAGCCTGAGCAGCTCACCCGCAGGCACTTGCGCCATTGCCAGGTCGCCCACAAACCACTGCCCCTCGTCATCCGTGATCTGGTCGCCGGGATACTTCTGCTGGATGGTCTCCTGCTGGAATTTCATTTCATGGGCGTGACCCATGACCGACGGAAAAGCGATGGCGGCATGATCGGTGACGGCTTTGACGACACCGTAACCGATGTCGAGACCTATCGTGAGCATGTCGCCCGGTTGAATAGGGGTGTTCGACGGCTTACTGTTCTTGAACTTTGCCTTTGCCACTGTGATGCTCCTTATAAATGAAACGAAGCCGCACCTACGCTTTCGGCTCATCGGAATCGGTAGGGTTGGCTTCAGGACGAACAAAATCAGCGGGATTGACGCGGGAAAATGCCCGTGCCACGTCCCCTAAATCAAATGCCTTTGAATTCGGTTGAGTTATAGCGTTCTGAAGATGTCAAAGCTTTCATGGACCAGGCGGCACGGTTGGGACCGGGCATCGCCAAAATCGGTCTCATCAAGCGCGACATGACCAAACTCGGCGCAGGGCGTGAGGTAGGGGTGGTCTGGCGGGATGAATGGACTGCCCTGTGGCGGCATAGACAGCCAACCCCGGAAGGGTATGAACCGAACCAGCGGCTGGTCAAGCAGCGCGTACCGAAGTGTCCGACCTGCGGCTGCACCGTCATGCAGGAAAAGAAGGGTGTGGAAAGCCCGGCATCAGAAAGCTGGCTCAAAGGCGGCAAGCGCCTGTGTTCGATCTGCCAAACTCCGTTGTGGCAGGAAGCCCGCGACAAAGGCTCACAGCCGAAGGCGGGGCAGAAATACCCGACGAAAAACCCCCGCTACCGCATTGACGAATACCTCAAGCGGGTCTACCTGGATAGGATTTATCTGCTGATCTGGGATGAAGTCCATGAGTGCGCGCACGGCGATACCGGGAACGGGGAGGCGTTCAACCGCATCGCAGGGCTGGCACAGAAGGTGCTGGCGATGACGGGTACACCGTTCAACGGCAGATCGTCGTCAATCTTCAACCTGGAATACGCGCTCAATCCCCGTACCCGCCAGCGCTACAACTGGGGCGGCGCACCGCGTCTGAGCCGTAAGCCACGCGGCGAACGCGGCTTTCAGACGGTTGTGGCAGACGACAGCAAACAGCGCGGGCGTGCTGAGTCGCGCTGGGTTGCCGACATGGGGGTGAGGGAACAGGTCGTCGAGGAGCGTCCGTCGTATGACAAAGAGACCGGTGCGTTCACCGGGACTTCCACCTACGAAAAACCATACGAGGAAGCGCCCGGCATTTCGCCGCTGCTGGTGGCGGAGGTGCTGGATCATGCCATCTTCTTTTCACTGGGCGATCTTGGGAAAGCCCTGCCGCAGTATGAAGAGATTGCACTCCGCGTCAAGATGGATGCCGACTGTTACGAGCAGTATGACCGCACCCGCCAGCAGTTGAAGGATTACCTGATTGCGCGGCGCTGGGAAGGCGATACCACGTTCAGGGGCGCATACCTGCAATGGGCGATGGGCTGGGTGAACGCGGCGCACCGTCCGCATGAGGTCATCCACAATCTCAAACATCCCATCACCGGCGAGAAGCTGCCGCACGTCGTCACCAGCATCCCGTCTTACGGCGAAGAGCGTGTGTACGCCAAAGAGCAGGCGCTGATTGATTTGGTGCGCTCCGAACTGCAACAGAACCGTCCGTGTGTGATCTACATCCGTCAGACTTCCACCCGCGACATCCAGCCGCGCATCGAAACCCTGATTCGCCAGCATGTGCCACTCGCCCGAACCTTCATCCTGAAAAACACTGTAGAAGCCGAACGGCGTGAAGCTGTCATTGAAGCGGAAGTGGCAAAGGGTACGAATGTCGTCATCTCGAACCCTGAACTGGTCAAAACCGGGTTGGATCTGGTGTTCGCGCCCACGCTCATCTTCTACGAAATCACGTTCAACTTAGGCACGATGATGCAGGCAGCCGGACGGTCTTACCGCCTCAACCAGACGCACACCCACTGTAAGACGTATTACCTGTTCGCCGAAGGCACGATGGAGCAAACGGCGGTGCAGCTCATGAGCCGCAAACAGCGGGCTGCCAAGCTGCTGACCGGGGACATCGGGCTGACCGGACTGGATGCGCTGACTGAAGGCGAGGGTGGTTTTGAGGAGGCGCTCCTCGAAGCCATTGGGCGCGACGAGGCGCTGCTTGACCCATCCGAACTGTTCAGGAAATCCGAAGCGCAGGGCGAGATTGACAGTGAGGATGCCGCCTACTGGAATGTCGAACTGAGTGAACCAGAAGGTGAGACACTTACGGCTGAGTACGCCGCGCCGTTTACGCAGGTCGAACTGCAACCCGCGCTGGAGGCTGATCCACTCATCCGGGAAGCCATCCGACTCGGCGGGGTGGTTGCTGAAATCGAACCACCTGAGCGGAACGCAGCAGCAATCATGCTGCCCGACCCCGCATCGCAGCCGTTCGCGCCAACGATTTTCGACTATCTTGACACGGTTCACATTATCACCGACGACCAGAAACTGTCTACCTTGCGTGCGGAGCTGCTCACACTGCTGCCAGCAAGTCCGGCGCGTCTGGAGAACTGGTTGCGTGACAACCGGGTTATCTTCCCCGGCTGTGAAACTGAAGTCGCCGCTCGTATCGTTAGTCTGGTGCAGGGGACGAACCGCGATCCAGTCAACAATATCACTTTGCATCCCGTTACAGTCAACGCAAAGTCGAGAAAACCGGCTGCTTCCAAAACACGCCGTCTCGATCTGCTGGCAGTGCCGGATGATATGCCGCAACCCAAACGTCAGCAGCCTGAACGACTGGATGAAACCGCGCCGCTGCAACTGGCGTTGTTCTGAGGGGGTGCGCCCATGCACCCCGATACGCTGGCGTTTCTGGATGTCCTCTTCCAACACTGTACGCCGCTGCGTTCATCTGCCCGTTTGACCTTTACGGTGATTCACCCCACCGGACACCAACCCACGCCCTCACGGCACATCCCGCTCGATAACCGCGCTGCTCTTCTGGATACGCTGCACCGGCTGTCCGACACCAACCGGATGGGCTGGGGCGCGTACTTCGCGGTAGGACTTCGCAAACCGGGACTGTCGCGCTGGAAACGCGGCGGTGCGGCGGAAGTGGTCGCGCTGCCTGCGTTTTACACCGACATCGACGATCCGACGGATGCGACACTCATGAAGTTGCGCGGCGCACGACTACCTCCGTCGATGATTGTCCATTCCGGTGGTGGCTATCATGCCTATTGGCTGTTGGATGAACCAACAAGCGACCTGTATATGGCGCGGCAGGTCTTACAGGGACTTGCCCGAACCTTTGGCGGGGATGGCTTATCTCCGGCGCAATCGCTGCGACTGCCGGGAACAGTGAATCACAAGCCCGAACGCGGCGGCGCGGTGTGCCATCTGGTCGAAAGCTCTGATCGGCGCTATCGCCTGTCCGACTTCCAGCCCTTCATTCTGCCAGTTCCCCGTCTACAAGAGCGGCGGACTGCTGCGCGAGCAGCCCATTCACCGAACAGCAAAAACCTCAACGTGCAATTGGTTCACGCCATCACCATGGTGCTGTACCGCGACTATGCAGCGCGGGAGCAGCGGCGGAGTGACTGGCTGGCGGCACTGTGTCCCTGCGGTCATGCCCGTGACCGTCCGGGCGCTCACTTCTTTTTTAATCCCACCATCGGCTGCGGGCGCTGTCATGGACGGCATGGCACACTGCGGCTGACCGATCTGTGTTCTGTTCTGGGTATCGACGCTGCCAGTTACGGCGGTGTGTATCGCTAAAGCGAAAGGATAAAACGTTATGTCCGACAGGAAACAAAGCACCAAACAGGAACCACCACCGACCATCATCACGCTGACGCTGCCTACGCCTTCGGAGGGCGGCATTCCGCTGGAACGCGCCACCGCGACCCTGCTGATTCAGCGCGGCGACCTTGCACACGTTCGGCAGTTCACTTACATCGTGATGGAGGATATGACGACGGCGCTCAAGGAGTCATACCTTGCCCTCGCCGCTGTTGAAGCCGAACCGCCTGTCATCCCTGAACCACCTAAAGCCACGCCGAAGTCTGAGCCAAAAGCGAAGGCGAAAGCGGAACCAAAGCCCGTTGTGGAGGAAGAACCGACCATCGACATCCCGCTCAAGAAAGGCACGCTGGCGGTCAAGATCAGTTACCTCAAGATTGTGGGTGGCGAAACCGACGCAGCGGCTTACCGCCAGGCAGTGCTGATTGCCGGAAAGCTGATCGACGGGAAACTGTGGGACGGTCAATCGCCGATTCGCATCGACGACGTGTACGTCACGATGAAGAAGATGAAGCACCTGTCCGAGCGTGAGATGAGCCTGTTCACGCTGGAAGATTTCGTGCAGATCGGCGGCACAACAGATGCGCCGGAAGCTGCTGAGGATCTTGATAGTGATGCTGTCGAACTGGAGGACGACGGCATCGAAACCGAACCACTGCTGATGGCAGCACCATCTCGCAACGGCAAGCCCTTCAGCGCGAACGGGCATCACCCGGACACCGCTGCCGACGAGTAAGACCTGCTCTATTCCCTCAACCCATTTCAAATCCACCTATCCCATTGAAAGGAAAACATCATCATGTCCGACCAGAACAATCCCCAACCCCGTATCTTCAAGACCGGCGCGATTCGTATCGTGGAAGATGAGTCCATGCGTGGGCTGGATAACGAAGCTATCCGCAGCCTACTCAAAACGACGTATCCCGAAATCGCCAACGCCACCATCCGTGAAGTGACCACTGAAGACGGGCAGAAAGTGGTCGAGTTCCTGCCGCAGCCTGGGCGTAAAGGCTAACCGCCATGTTCGACGCAGGCTTGACGATTGAAAGCCTGCGGGACTGTCTGGCAGGGTTGCCACCTGTCGAACTCAAGGGGATGGCGCTCTTACGGGAGCGCCGTCCTCATGGGCAGTTTTTCCCGCAGCTTGAAGGCGGAGGGCAGAGTATTTCGCGTGAAGTCATCGCCGAAGCCGTCACCGAAATCGTGGCTTACACCGAACGCTGCCGCCGGGCAGCACAGCAGCTGGCGAAACTCACGCCCATCCCCCTGACCGCCTTCTCGATTTTGGAGTACGGCTTATGAACGAACTACTGGATACCTTTGGACTGCTGGCGGTGGCAATGCTGGATGACCCGCTGCTGGCACTTGCCAATGTCGTATGCTGGCTCGACCCCTTATGGGAAACGAGCGATGACGACCTGTATGACGAAGGTGATGGCGTGGGCATGGCGCTGTGTATTACCCGCAGTGCCTTTCCTGACATCTACGTGGGCGCGGTAGAACGCATTCGCTCCGGCGCATCCGAAAAAGAACTGGACAGCTTCATCTGCGGCGAAATCAGCAAACGCGGTATCCCGCTCGACAATCTGGAATTTCTGGGTTACGGCATTCCCCTGACCGCCTGTGGCATCGAACTGTCTGACCCCGACCTGTACGCTGCCCGTCCCGATCTACTGCCACTGGTTGACCTGTTTGGTATTCGCCCTGAACCGGGACATTACAACGTGGAAGTCCCTGACTGCGCCTACACCGCCGGACGCATCATCGCCGACAGTCTGGTCCAACAGGACGATGAACGCCTGAAACAGGTCGGCTGGGCGCTGGCGTGGTTGTTCTCGTGTTCGGGCAATACCTTGATCGACTTCGACGACGAGTCGATGGCGGAAATCCCGCCGCTGTCGTGGGACGAAAACGATCTGGCATTTGCCATTGAACTCATCGAAGAAGCTGACAGCATCATGGCGGATGTAACCGCCGGATTGACGCTGCTCGAAGCGAACCCTGTCCTCTTCACCGCGCTGGAAGCCAATACCCAGCGCATATATAAAGCCAACAAACAACGCCCACCACGACTGCTCTGGACACCGATAGGAGAAGCGACTACATCTTGAATGCCAGGTAACGAAATTCGCCTCCGCGATTGGGGGATAGTTTTGAGTAGGGATGCCATTCTACGGTGTAGTCACGCAGCAATTGAATTGCCTCTATTCGATTACGCATGGTTCCATCGGAGGCATGTGGAAGCCAGCCCATCTCCCCAGTCACGCTGCGTCCATGATGCAGACGGAAGTTCGTATCGACTGTTCCTGCGCGTCCAGCTCCCCAGTAAGAAGGATCATTGGTTAGTAACACGGCGTACCCTTGCACATTAGCCTTTGTGCCTGCCACCTGCTCAAGTCGTCCAACATCTTTCAAGAAATCGTATCGCCCCAAGTCTTGGGCACCTTGATTTTTTAGCTGAAAACGCTCGTTGTCATGAGCAATTTCGAGCTTGAGGGTTTTGTACTTCAGCTCAACTGCCAATTGCATATCGGACGTGTGTAACCAGAGGTCAAGATAGATCCACCTATCTGTGAAAACCGGATATTCGAGGCGAACCATCGCGGTTGGAAACAATTCGTGAAAGTGCCACGCGAAAGCGTGTTGAAAATCCGCTTCCGAATGAAAGAGAGGTCTTATAGTCGCAAGTTTGGTCATGAATCCATGAAGGTCAAACATTAGTCACCCATAACCAGTCAAATTTACCTATCAATTATAGGAGATCAAGATGAACCCCGCATCCGATTGGAGTGGCCGTCTGCTCTCTCAGGCGGTGATGGAGCAGCCCTCGCTGATTCTGAGCTTTTACTCGTTCGGCGTGATGCTGCATAAACGTGACGGCGAACGAGTGACCGAGCATCCCGTAGACCCGGCACAGGTGGCGCTGGCGCTGTCTGCCAAAGTGCGTTTCGACACCGGGCTGCTGTCCGACAACACCCTGCTGGTGCGACAGGAAGGCGTGAAGAAAGTGGTCGTCGAGTACCGTCCGCCCCAGAAAACCGGGTTGTATCTCGATGAGTCAGAAACTGCACTGCGTGTCCCACTGCCAGGGCTGCTGCTCATCCGGGTCACGGCGGAAGACAAAAACCCGCAGTACGGCGTGTATGCCGTCAAGAAGCGTCCCGTCACCCTGAACGAACCACTGTTTCATGCCCCGCTGCCGAATGTGTTTTCCAGCGGGAATATCTGCTGGGGAACAGTGCAGCGCGTAACCGACACCGCACTCCAGACCACGAATCTGGCAGAAGATTGGGCGGTCTTACTCGGCTCACGCTTCAACGATCATGGCGTAGGTGGCAAGAGCAAATCGCACTCGTCCGACATCCGCCAGATGCTGATTGCGCTCGAAAAACGTAAAGCTCGCGCTTATCCGAAGTCCGATTTACTGCCCGTCAAGAAGACGCTGGCACAGGTGCTGGGAGATGAGAAATGACCGCCGCAAAGCCACAGACGATCAACATTTTTGACCCGAATACGCACATCCAGACTATTACCGTCGTGGGTTTGGGCGGAACGGGAGCGCAAATTGCCCGTTCCGTCGCTCGCATGGTGTATGACATGAAAGCGGCGCGGTTGCATACGCCGCAGATCGTGCTGATTGACCCTGACAGGGTGGAATACAAGAATGTCGGGCGGCAGTTATACACCGAAGCCGATGTCGGACAGCCGAAAGCGCACGTCCTGATGCGGCGCTTTAACATGGCACTCGGCGTGGACATCATCGCTATTGACCATCCTGTGAGTGTTGAAAGGCACTTTGAACGCTGGGGCAATCTGATTGTTGGGGCGGTGGACAACCACCTGGCGCGGCGTGAACTGGCAAAAGCCAGTGGTGCAATCTGGGTCGATGCGGGCAATCACTTCAGGCTCAACTGTAGGAAGAGTGAAAAGGATTGGGCAAACTATACCACATGGAATTTCCAATCACCGATATACTCAGTCAAGCACAAAGCGAACAAT
>SZPD01000201.1 GCA_030263515.1 Anaerolineae bacterium CFX9
AGGATACCGGATGCGCACCCACGGCAGTTGCGTGTGCCAGCCGATGATTTCGAAGATCTCGCCTGCCCGCCCAACACCCAGGCGGGCATACTCCACACCCGGCGCATAACGAATATTGATTTCCCCCAGCACAGTCCCGGTCACGGTTTCTGGCGGGAATGTCGGTACAGGGGATGCAGTAGCTTCCGGCGGGTTCATCTCGGAGGGTTCAGCAGGACTTGCGGGCAGGGTAGGCGTAGGCGCAAGCTGAATATCCGGCGCAGGCGGCGCGCCCCCGGTGATGACGATAGTGGAAAAGGGGATGCTGGTGATCGGCCCCTGCACAGTGACCAGATCGGCAAATACCCAGCCGATCGGTTGACCAGAAGCAGGATCGCCCAGCAGCAGCCACGGGAAAAATTCACCCCGTCCGAGTACCGGATAGCGCGTGCCACTGCGGATCTGCCCGACAAGCTCAGCCTCGACGCTCATGTCAGCTCGCAGATTGGCTTCGATGATCGCCTCGGCCGTCACGCCGCCCTGCGCCAGCAGCAGGGTAGCGCTCAGCATACCGGAAAGCAGGAGCGCCAGCAGAATAATCAAGAAGGGTCTGCGGATCACAGTTCTTCCTCGAACCTGAAAATTGACAAGGCATTATAGCACGCTGTGAGCGGGGTTCTCCGCCGTTCTCTGCCTGCGTAGGTGAAAAGTCGGTTAAAGTCAGGCATTGACACGCTCTCTCGCTCTGCTATACTTTTCTGCGTCACGCCGAAGTGGCGGAATTGGCAGACGCGCTACGTTCAGGGCGTAGTTCTCGAAAGGGAGTGTGGGTTCGACTCCCACCTTCGGCACCATGAAGAAACCTGCGAAACCTTTTGGGGTGAGCGCAGGTTTTTTGTTGCCTGCGGCTCAGAAATGCGTAGAATCGAAGCAGGGTTGTACAGGACGATGAATTTTGAGCGAGACGACCAGATCACGACGTGGCGGGGATGGCGAGGGACGCCCGAAGACCGGGCAGCTCTCAGGCGTGCAGATCCTGTTTGCTGCCATCCTGTCGATCGGGCTTATCCTGTCGATCAATTTCAGTGCCCGCATCTCGGAAAGCCAGCCGATCCAGGAAGCCTATGAAAGCGCCGTGCGCGAGATCGATCAGCTTCGCCGGGAACAGCAGCGCCTGATCGAACAGCGTGATTACGTTCGCAGCGATGCTTATGTGGAGAACTGGGCGCGCAGCGATGGCAAGATGGTGCGTCCCGGTGAGGTATTGGTGATTCCCGTGCCTTCGGGCATCACTGTTGAAGACACCCCGGATCCGCAGGTCTTTATCGACGCGCTCCAGACGGAGCCACCTGCGCCGGAACCGTGGCAGTTGTGGTGGCAGCTTTTTCTGGATGCGCCGCCGCCGGAATTCTAGGTCGCCGTTTCCTCTGCGATCAGGTCGTGCGGCTGAACGCCAGCCAGCGCAGTGATTTGCGCGCGCGTTCCATCCTCTGTGCTGAGTTCGACGCCCACGCGCGCCGCTGCTACCCGAACTACGGCGATCCCCAAACGTTCGCCCAGCGGTGTTTCCACGGCGCTCGTCAGCGTACCGGCATTTCGCCCTTCTGCAAGCAGGGCTTTTGGCGCGTCAACGGGCGCTGACAGCGTGACGGTCACGATCGTCTTTGCGAGGCGGCGTCGGCTTTCCATCCGGGCGATGATCTCCTGTCCGGTGTAGCAGCCTTTGCTGAAGCTGATCTCATCCCACAAGCCCAGTTCCAGCGGGATATAGTCGCTGGTCAGCTCGCGCCCCGGCGCGGGACGACCGGCGCGGATGCGCAGCGCATTGTATGTCAGCGAACCTGCCGCCCGCAGACCAAACGCCGCGCCGGTTTGCAGCACGGCGTCAAAGATCGCTGCTGCGGCTTCAGCAGGGGCGATCAGAGTCCACAGCGCTGTACTGACCGGTTTGCCACGCAGCGCCGTGATGCTGATCTCGCCGATATCCACCTGCCGCGCTGCAAAGGCCGGCGCTTCTGCCAGCGCAGGATCGAACTGCGCCATCACCTGATCAGCCGCGGGACCATGCAGCGCGAAGCTGCGCGCGGCAGAGGCCATGTCCCTTATCTGCATGTCGTCATTGAAGAAGATGCTGCGCTGAAGATACATGCGAAGCGCATCGCCGCGTCCGGCTTCTGTCAGCACCAGCGCGTCATCTTCACGCGCATAGATCGTCGCGCGGTCGAGGATACGTCCGTTCGGGTTGGTGAACAGTGTCGGCGCGCCTGTGCCAGCAGCAAGGCTGAGCAGGTCGTTGGTGCTCATGCGCTGCGGCAGTGCCAGCCGATCGCGCCCCGTCAGGATCAGGCGTCCTTCGTGCGAACGATCCATCAGCACGGCTGCGTGCAGCGCTGACTCATATTCGGCTTTCAGATCGCCGTAATGCAGGGGGATGCCATCTGGCGCTAGAACAGCGCCCAGACGGAGATGATTCTCATTCATGCGGCAGATTCCTCACGGACTCTATCTGCTATGCCTGACGCCAGAGCGCGCCCCCGATCTTACGCAGGTTCGCCGTTTGGCACTTCCCAGCGTGCTGGCATCCATTGAAACCCCTCAAATTCGGCGCGTTCTTCCATCCGATAGAGGTAGATATAGCGCAGTGTTTCATGCGCTCCATCTGATTCATATTCAAAGCGATACGGCGCAAGGAAACTGCCGTCCACGCCGCCGCCGATCAGATCGGCTTGTGAAGCGCGCACCCCAAGGCGCTGCTCAAGCGCGGTCAGCGCGGTTTCTGCGGGGCTGGCGGAGGAGTCAAAGGTCAGTCCGAGGGCATCGCCAGAGAGCGGCAGCAGCACTTCATGGTGATAAAAGGGGACAACCTGTGCCAGATAGGTATAGTCGTAGCGGATACGCTCCATGCCGATCGCCCGCTTACCCTGCGCTTCTGCCGTGATGACATTGAACAGCGTATCGGCAGTCTTTTGCAGATCATCGTTCAGGATGGCGTAATCACATTCGTTGGCGTAAGCCAGTTCCATTGGCACGCGCAGCAGCCGCTTGGTGCGTTCAACCAGCGAGTCGCCCCGCGCTTCCATCCTCTGGACGAGATCGCCGATCGAGGGCGGCTGCACAAAGATCATGCATACATTATCCGGGTAGCTGCGCTGGACGATCTGCGCGCCGAAGATTTCGATATCTGCGATCAGCATCTCGCCAGCATCAAGCGCATCCTCCAGCGTCTGCCGGAGAATGCCATACAGACGCCCATGAACAACCTGATGTTCAAGCAGGGCGTCCTGATCGATCAGGCGCAGAAATTCTTCGTGGGTGACGAAAACGTGTTCGCGGCCCTGCTGCTCGGTATCGCGCATCGGTCGTGTTGTGGCTGTCGGAAGCTG
The DNA here is from genome assembly GCA_030263515.1 of Anaerolineae bacterium CFX9. Classification (GTDB taxonomy): domain Bacteria; phylum Chloroflexota; class Anaerolineae; order Aggregatilineales; family Phototrophicaceae; genus Flexifilum. The sequence continues at coordinate 3,363 of SZPD01000201.1, forward strand.
GCGCAGACCCGGTATGCGCGCGATCATATCCTTCATCAGGCTGTTCTTGCCCGCGCCTGCGGGACCGACCATGACAAACAGCTTACCGGTGCGTTGAGTTGAAGTCACGTTTTCATCCTTGTTGAGAACGGCATCTGCGCATTGTAGCAAATGGTATCCATGATGAGGATGACCAGTTCCTGAGAAGCTGCCTGTAAGGGAAAAAGCAGACAGGGTACGCTTCTGCGCACCCTGCCTGCCGTTCTTTCGTTTCCGCGTCGTTTTACTGAACGCGGATATTGGTCACATACCAACCGTCATTGGTCGATGGCGACGTTGAATCCGTGTAGTAGTTGAAGCGGATCATGACGTTTGGTGTGTTGGCGCAGCATGGGATATTGGATCCCGCGTAATTCTGCGTGGTGTAGCCTGTGAGCGGCACGACTACCTCCTGCCAGGAATTGCTGGGCAGCATGCGTATGGTATTGTGCAATGCCGTGCCGGACAGCGTCGTCCAGCTCATTCCGCCATTGGTTGAGATCTGGACGCGCGTTCGGTTGCCGTTGTTCAGCGCGTAGAGCTGATGGTAGAGCAGGAACGGCGCAGAATTGCCGCTGAAGTCAAATACCCCGTTGGAGTAGATGCTGGAGTGGTTGCGCAGTTCCGAGTTGACCGTCGTCCACGTGCCGCCGCTCTCGATATTCGGGCTGTCGCTGAACGATCCGGCGTCCTGCGCGATGTACAGCGCGACCACTGCCGAGCCGGTCAGCTCGAAGTATTCCAGTGTCAGCGTTCGTGTGATGAACGACGAGACGACCAGTGTGAAGTAGTCTGCCGTGGCAGAATGTCCGGTCCAGTTGTTGATCAGGAAGCCCGGCGATCCCGGTGTGCCCGGCACATTGGTCCCCGCGACATCGTTGATCGACAGCCGGATGCCATCGTCCGAGATCGTGCTGATACGGTATGTGCCCGGCTCAAGCTGCACTGTCCTGCGCCAGCGCGCCGCAAACGAATTGTTATAGCTGCTGTTCGGCGTGCCGGGGGGACGCCCGGCTGCGGCGGTATCGCTGTTGGTCAGGAACATCTCGATATCGCTGCGCGGCGGATCCTTGATGATGCCCGCCGGGAACGTGCTGTCAGCGTAGTTCGGGTTATAGGTGTTCAGCAGGTTAGTGTATGTCCCCGGTCCGGCGCTGGTACTCGTGCAGTTCGAGCTTGAGTAACCCAGCGTTTCGCAGTCGAAATAGAAACCCTGCCACTGGCTGACGCCGAAGTTTGGCGCAGTGCTGCCTGAACCGAAGTAGTACTGGCTTGTCGTGCCCCATGTGCCTTCCGGAATCCAGCGCGCCATCGACTCGGCGTTGTCGGCGATCGGGTAGGGGATGGTGGGCAGCGGTCCGAAGGTGATCGCGATGTCATCCAGGTACAGACCATCGCCAACCGATCCATCGCTGTTGGTTTCCAGCAGGAAGCGGATGCGGATGCGTTTGCCGGCGAAGCTCGACAGATCGACCCGTCCAATGCCCCAGGTGTCGATCGTGCTTCCGCTGACGTTAGCCACACTGGTATTGTGGATGATGTAGTTCCGGTTTGACCATGCGCTCCAGTTGTACATGTCATTGTAGATCTGGGTGGGGTTGGTTGCGCTGGTCGAGATGGCATCGGTCGTCTCTTCCGCAACCTGCACGCGCAGGGTGTCGCCGCCGCCGATATTGTAGCGTGCCCAGAATGTGAGCATCGGTCGGTCTGCGACGGCAGTGCCGCGCATGTCGATGATCGGTCGATACTCGATCGGCAGGAACGAACTGTTTTCGTAACTCTGCGGCGAGCTGACATCAGGCTGCGGCGAGTCGTGCAGCGCCGAGTTGCCGGAACGGGTATATCCGGTTGCCGGGAACTGGTTGACTTCGTCCCAGTTGCCGCTGCGATACCAGCGATCAAACCACTGGGCAGGCAGGTTCGGGCTGGCAGTTTCGATCGTGTCCGCCAGCGGCCCATCGCCCGGTCCCGTCACCAGCGAGCCGGAGGGGACTGCGCCCCACAGCCGGTGAACCACTTCCGGGTTCTCCTGAATACGAATTTCATCGATGTAGATGCCGTCCGCTGTGCTGCTGCTGCTCACCAGGCGGAAGCGGATGCGGATGTCGTCATCCACGAGGTTGGTGTTGTTACTGATACTCGTCGGATTGGGGGAGCCTGTCTGCCAGACCCAGGTATTGTTGCCGGTGCTGACGCGCATATTGCGCACCAGCCCTTCGCGCAGGTCGATCTCAACCCGTTCCCAACTGCGGTTGGTGCGGTTTGAAGTGTTATCTGTGTAGCTCCAGATCGAAACCCAGTTATTGGTCGCCGCAGACCACAGATCGACATAGAAGATTGTGCTGCTTGCGGTGAAGCGCTTGTGATAGAACGTCAGGAAAGGTCGGCTGGCTGGTGGGCGAACGACACCTTCACCTGCCGCACCGGTGTTCTCCGGTGTATCGTAGAGCAGGTCGATCGTCCGGCGCATCTCATAGGTCGATGTCGAGCTGGCTGCGTAATTGCCGAGCGGCGAGTCGGTATAGCTGTTCGAGCTGTTGAACATGCCGCCCTGGCTGTCAGTGCGCGCCCAATCGCCAATCGCCTGCCAGTTCCGCGATGTGAAGTCTGCATTTTCTGCCGAGTCCACAAACGGGTACGATGCGAACAGAGACAGATTATCGCGCTCGATGCGGATGTCGTCGATCCACCACCCCTGATTGGCTGTGGCTGTCGGGTTGGTGATCAGGGCGAACCGGATGCGCAGGTTGCCGCTGTCGTAGCCCGGAATGTTCGCCAGCCGGATCGAAATCGGGATGAAGGTCGCCTGGTTGCGGTTGGTCGTCTCGTTGCGTCCGCATGGGCTGGTTGCGCAGACGCCGTTGGTATAGTTGACCAGCATGCCGTCGTCAGGCACAACCTGCCAGTTATCGCTGGCTCCGGCATTTGCCTGTCCGCGCAGCCGCGGCTCAAACGTGTACTGCACCTGAATGCTCGTCCCTGCGTTGAGCTGCCACGAAGACCAGAAGGTCAGCAAAGGATCGCCAGTATCGCCATCATCATCGGCGGGGGGCGCAACGGCGCTGCTCAGGTTCAGCGGGTAGCGGAACTCCAGGAAGTTGTAACGCCGCCGGTTATCCGTGATGGTAGTGCCTGCCTCGCTGTGCGCGGTCGGGTAGTTCGCGCCGGAAGCGCTGTCTTCCCATGCCGTGCCGGTGCGGGCGCGGGTGGACGTGATGTCCCAGCGCCATGTCCCAGGTGTCTGTCCGTCAAGCTGTAGGGTGCGGTTGCTGTCTGCGTTGAAGACGAAATCATCCATCTGCGTGCGCGTATTCAGGTCCCAGTTGTTCCCGACGGTGAAGTAGCTGCTGATGGCGGGTTCTTCGGTCACCTGAATATCATCGATGTACCAGCGTACCGGTGTCGCCGTCGAACCGCCGCTGTTGGTGATCCTGAAGCGGAACGTCACATGGTCGCTGAGCGATGGCAGGAACGAGGTCAGATCGATCTGCGTCCGCGTCCAGTTGTAGTTGGCTGTCCCGCCGGAGCGCAGCGGGATCGAACGCCAGACGGCGTTAGCACGGTCGAAGAATCCGTTGACATCCGTGATGTAGTCGGCCACTTCCAGTGAAGCGGAAACACTGGCACTGCCTGTCAGATCCCAGATATCCCAGAAACTGAACTGTGGACTGCTCACACCTGTCAGATCGACATAGCCGCGCAGTTCAAGGTAGCAGGTACGCCCGGCGGTCATCGAGCTGCTGGCGGTATTATCGGTCCAGGTGTCGCTCGGAGAATTGGAGTCGTTCGTCTGATTGCGGCGTCCCCATGCGCAGGCGACGGTGCTTGATGCAAGCTGGTCGTCCGGGTTGGGCGAAACACGCTCGATGGCAAGCTGAACATTATTCGGCGCGCCATACGCCCGGTAACGGACGCTGATCGTCTGCACGCCAGCAGGGATGGTATAGGTCCAGCTAAAAGTGCCGCAGCATGTGCGCGATCCGACTGTCGCAGCGCCAACGCGGACTTCGATCGTGTCGTCCACTGTGCCCGTAAAACGGACGGTGATCGGCGCGCTCAGATTGACGGTCTGCGTCCAGATGGCAGACCAGTTCGCCGTAATGGTCTGGTTCCAGCCTGTGCTGGCGGGCAGCGGCGGGCTGGAACCGAAGTTGAAGTCAATGATGGGTACGCTCGCCAGGATCGGCGTCCCCGTCCAGCTTGTATTTTCATAATATTCGCCTGCCCACGGCGCTGTGGAGAGTACCAGCGAGTTATCGAGACGCCAGTCATTGATCAGCGCGGTGGTGGTGTTATTCGGCCCCTGATTGACGAAGGGGACATTGAAAACCTTGTCGCTCGGTGTGGGTGACGGACCGGGCGTAAACGTCGAGGTATGAGTGAAGGTTGGGGTATGGGTGAAAGTCGGCGTGAACGTTGAGGTATGCGTATAGGTATTGGT
>SZPD01000202.1 GCA_030263515.1 Anaerolineae bacterium CFX9
GCGGGGAATTTGAAGACGATCTTCATCCCCACCCCCATCGTCAGCGCCTGGATCGCAGCGCGTTTCCACGCGGGCAGCTCTGGAGAGAAGCACACCTGGTCGCTTTTCAGGACGCCGAGCGGCAGGGTGATCAGCACCTTGTCCGCCTCGAAAGCCGCGCCATCCTGCGTGACAACACGGATCGGCTGCTGCTCATCCCAGTGGATCTCGCTGACCGGCGTGTTGAGGCGAATGTCCAGCCCGCGCGCCAGGTAGTCGATCAGGCGATCATACCCTTCAACGACGCGATAATCGCCTTCGCCAGCGGATGGCAGATCGGGATGACCGGCTGGCGGAAAGACGCCCACGTCCTCCAGCGCGCCAATGGCGCTGATATTCGCCAGCGTCTCGGCAGTCGCATTCGCCCATGCGCGTTCAACATACCGGATCTGAGCGCTGCTGAAACCGATGCGGCGCAGATAGTCGAGGAACGACTCGCCTGCCAGCGCCATCGAAGGTTCGAGCGCCCATGAACGGGTGATGTCGAAATCGGGGTAGTGTTGGCGCGCCTCAGCCATCGTTCGCCAGCTTCCATCAGCCAGGCGAACCCATGACTCATCCTGTTTGCGCCAGTGTGCGGTCTGTAGTCCGAGTGAACGGACAAGCAGTCAGGTCGGAGCGGAGTTCCCGTGAATGAACTCTGCGCCGAACTCGACAGGGGTGTAGGAGAAGGTGCGATTAGTCCATACGCGCCCCCCGATACGCCCGCGCGCTTCCAGCACGATGACCGACCTGCCCGCGTCTGAAAGATCGCGTGCTGCTGCCAGTCCCGCTGTGCCAGCGCCGATGACGATGGTGTGTACCATAACTCACCAGGTTTCGGAGATTGCTCTTGTTCTGCCTACCAGCCTACACCTGCCCTGAAAGTTTGTCAACGGGGGGCGCAGGCAGCACGCCCCCCTAGTAATGAGGGGGTTCAGCGCCGGGATGAGGGCAGCCTCAGCCGAAACAGCAGGACGGGCGGAATCTGCGGCATGCTGTACCACGATAACAGCCGGCTGCTTTCGGGATTATCTCCAAACGTCGGCTCCTCGACAGCGTCGATCACCAGCCCGGCGGCAAAAGCCTCGCCCAGCAGGACACTCATCGGGCGATGATAGTAGTAATGTGCGTTCGGTTCGTTGGGTGCGCCGGCGGCGCGGACGGGCGGAATATCGAGGTAGGCTTCAATCTTCAGCCCACGCCGCTGTATGAGCTGCCCATCACGATCTTCCACCTCGGCATAGAAGACGGGATTGAGCGAGTTAAACGCCGGATGCGCCGTCGCGATCACTGCGCGCCCAGCCGGCCTGAGCAGCCGACGCACAGCCCGATAAAACGGCGCGATCGCGGGCATATCCATCAGCGCCATCGTGCAGGTGATGGCATCAAACACGCCTTCCCCCAGCGCGGCCAGCGCTTCTTCATCGGTAGCATCGACGACGCGATAATCTATAGGCTGCCCGTGCGCCTGACCGCGAGCGCGCGCCCTCTCGATCAGCGCCGGGCTGAAATCAGTTGCTGTGACATGCGCGCCCAGCGCCGCCAGCCGCCGCGCCACGACTCCGCTTCCGCAGGCAATGTCGAGCACACGTTCACCTGTGGACAGCGTCAGGAGCCGCTCCAGCGTCGGGGCGATCAGCTCACGGTGAAAACGGTTGCCTTCCTCTCCGTGCAGTTGATCCCAGAAAGCCGCTTTCTCATCCCAGAGGACGCGCCCTTCCTTGTTGAGCCTCTTTGCCTGATCGTCCATGCTGATGCCATCCTTTTGCTGAATGAGCCAGTGGGACGGGCGATTTTACAGATCGATGTGCATTGAGGACAGGCTGAGTCTGGTACTCCCGCAAACAAAACCTCACCCGCTTCGCAGGCTCAGCCGCTCTGGCGGGGTGAGGTTTGCCTGTGTCCCTCTATCGGCTTGCGCAGCGAGAGAGGGGTAAGAGCGTTCTAACCGCGCAGAAAGCTGTGGAAAATGGTGTTGAACTCGTCCGGCTTTTCGATATAGGGCGTGTGTCCCGTATCGGCGATCACCACTTCCTCATAGCTGCCGCCGTTCGCCGCGTACTGCTCAAGGACATAGCGCGTCTGCCCAACCATCGGCTGCGGCGGGTGAACGTCATCGCCCGGATAACCCGGCACGATCCCCAGTTTGCCGAGCGTGCCCATGTTGAACAGCGACATATCGCCGACGATCTGATCGTCCGAGCCGCGCACCCACAGCACCGGCGGCTTGGGCGCGGCATGGATCAGGCGCTCCACGCTGTCACCGAGATATTTCGGCGAGAGCGCGTTCGCCGGCCCCCACACGCCGGGCGCAACAAAAGGCCAGTTGGGCGATGGGGTGAAATCACCCGGATACTCCCGCTCGCCCACATGTTGAGAGTTGAGCGATGCCAGCAGCTCTTCCTCACGAGCGGGCTTGAACGGCGGCTTGAAATAGAAAGACAGCATGACATTGCGCGGTGCAGACGCAGGATTGTCCATGCTGCGATCGTCGGCAGCCATACGCTGCGTGAACTCGGCATTGACGATACCGCCGCCGCTGCCCGCCGCATCTTCCGCGCACAGCGTGCCCTGATCGTCCTTCGTGCCGCCAAAGCCGAACGGTGAGCCGGGACAAACCTGTGTCACGCTCAGCCAGCGAGACGGATGATCGGCGATCAGCCGCCAGATGACCGAGCCGCCCGCCGAATGCCCGACGACATGCGCCTGCCCGACGCCGAGATGATCGAGCAGGGCGATGGCATCATCAGCCAGATCGCCCATGCCGCGCGTGGCATCAATTTTGACGCTGCGATCAGCATCGCCATAGCCGCGCTGATCCGGGGCAATGCCGTAATACCCCGCAGGAAGCGCCACCATCGTCTCCTCCCAGTAGGTTGCCGATGAGGCATTGCCGTGCAGGAACAGCACAGGCGTCCCGCCTGCATTCCCGCTGAACAGGACGCGGGTCGCCAGGCGCGGCGTAGTGACTCTCTGCGCAGTGATTCCGGGAATAGTTGGAATTGGCATGGCGGTGAATCTCCTTCCAGTCTCATGTGAACAAGTATAGCTGCAACCTCGCCTGCATGGCGGACGGCAGCGCAGGGTGTGCCTGCAAGAACCTCACCTCATTCTTTGGCGGACGGCATGAATGCCGTCCCTACAGGCCAAGGGGCGCGCTTCTGCGCGTCCACCGGAACCCATGTCCGCCAACAAGAAACCTCACCCATACGTCGCCTTCAGCTCGCGCTTGAGGACCTTGCCCGCCGCGTTGCGCGGCAGCGCATCGGTGAACGCGACACGCTTCGGAACCTTGAATTTCGCCAGGTTGCGCTGGCAGTGCGCGATGATCTCATCCGGCTCAAGCGTCCTGCCCGGTTTGACCACCACGATGGCCATGCCGCATTCACCCCATTTCTCGTCCGGCACGCCGATCACCGCTGCCTCAGCCACGCTGTCGATCTGGTAGATCACCTGCTCGACCTCTGCCGGATACACGTTTTCGCCGCCGCTGATGTACATATCCTTGTAGCGATCGACGATATAGATGCAGCCTTCCTCATCGACTGTGCCTGCATCGCCGCTGTGCAGCCAGCGGTTGCCGTGCGCATCGAGTGTGAAACTGTCGGCATTGGCATCCGGGCGGTTCCAGTAACCGGGTGTGATATTGGGCCCGCTGATGACCACTTCGCCCACTTCGCCCGGCGCAACATCGCGGAAGTCATCATCGACCACGCGCACACGGGTATGCAGCAGCGGCTTGCCGACCGAAGTCGGCTTGGCGATGGCGCGGCGCTTGTCGATCAGGAATACAGTCGGGCTGGTCTCGGTCATGCCGAAGCCAAGCTGGACGATCAGTCCCTTGCGGGCATAGGCTTCCAGCACGCTGACTGGCATCGGCGCACCGCCGCATCCCCAGGAGATGATATGCGTCAGGTCAGTCTGCTCGAAAGCCGGATGCTGGCTGAGGAACAGATAGATTGACGGCACGCCGAAGAAATGCGTCACGCCAAGCGCCGGATCGGTCAGCGTGTCGAAGGTCAGCGCCGGGTCGAACTGCCGCGCGATGATGTTCGTTCCGCCCAGGTGCAGGATCGGATTGGCATACAGGTTGAGACCGCCGGTATGGAAGGTCGGCAGGACGCAGTAGAACGTGCTCTGAAAATTCAGCCCGGTCGGCGTGGTGATATTGATCGCATTCCAGAGTGTCATCCCGTGGGTGATGATCACGCCTTTGGGATGACCGGTCGTCCCGGCGGTATACATGATCGTCAGCGGGGTGTCGTGCGTCGTCTGCGGATCCATGATCAGCCGCGTGTTCGTCCCCGCGACAGCGTCCTCATAGGCAGGCGACGAGTCGGCAGGTGGCGCGCCAAAATCGATGCGCAGCGTGTGCCGGACGGGTGATCCGCTCACCAGCGGCGGAACCCGCTCGGCAAACTCGGCATCGTAGATTAGCACATTCGGCGCGGCATCGTTGAGGATGAACAGCAGTTCCGGCTCTGCCAGCCGCCAGTTGAGCGGCAGCATCATCGCGCCCGCCTTGATGCAGGCGAACTCGACCTCGAAATAATCCGTTGAATTCTTGCCGAGGATGGCGACGCGGTCGCCGGGCTGCACGCCGCAGGTCTCGCGCAGATACGCCGCCAGCCGCGCCGAGCGATCGTTCATCTCCGCATACGTGAACCGCCGCCCGGTCGCCTGATCGATCTGCGCCAGTTTGTCCGGTGTGCGGTCTGCGTGGAACGCTGTCCAGTCTGAAGCGAGGAGCCGCATGGTTTAAGCCGTTCCCCAGCGGACGGCGACAGCGCTCCACGTGTAGCCTGTGCCCGCGCCCGCCAGCACGATCAGGTCACCGTCACGGATTTTCCCCTGCGCCAGCCCCAGTTCAAGCGCGATCACCTGATCGGCACTCTGGACGTGACCATAATCCTCCAGATACACGCCCTGCTCCGCCGTCAGCCCGACGCTCTGGAGAATTTCCTGGTAAAACGAACGCTTCATGTGCGTGATGCCGAGGAACTTCACGTCGCTGAGCGACGCGCCGCTGCGTTCGACGGCTTCGGTGATCACCCGCTGAAAATTCGCCAGCGAGGTCTCGCCGAGGCGATCCGCCATGTACTGCGGATTGGTGACATCCAGCCGACCGCGCAGATCGCCGAGTTCCGGCGCTTCGCCAACTGCGGCGGCTTCGGTCAGGATGACGCTCTCGCTCAGGCTGCCATCCGTGATCGCCGACGAACCGAGAATGAGGTTGCGCCTCGCGTCCCGCTGAAGGATCAGCGCGCCAGCGCCAGCCCCGAAATTGAACATGAAGCGCGAGCGCTCGTTGCGCAGGTTGATCAGGTCATTTTCGCGGCTGCCCGCCACCAGCAGGACATATTCCAGCGAGGGATCCGCCAGCATCATACCGCGCGCCGTTGTCAGCGCGATCGGAGCGCCGGCGCACAGGGCGTAAACCTCAAAGGCGTAGGCACGATGCGCGCCAAGATTATGCTGGACTTTGGCGGCGGCGTTCCAGACGAGGTGATCCTTGTGCTCGCTGCCATGTGAGATGACGAGGTTGATCTGTTCGGGTGTCAGGCTGGCGCGCTCCAGGGCGCGGCGGGCAGCTTCGGTCGCCATGAACGTGACCGTTTCGTGCGCGCCCGCGATATGCCGCTGGCGGATGCCCATCTTCTCGTGCAGGATGGCTTCGGGGATACCTGTGCGCGGAGCGAGATCGGCGGCAGTTTCGACAGCGGACGGAAAAAACGTCCCCCAGCCGATAATCCCTGTTGAGGTCATCGGAACAACTCCATAAGCTGCATTTTTTGGATTTTTGCGCAGATTGTGCGAAGGAACGCCGCCGCGCGCAACACGATCAAAACGAATCAGCGCCGCGCCTCACTGATGACGAAAGAACCTTTTGTGGGTGGGGTAGGGAACGTCCGATCATGACACCCCCGGATATTTCGTGTTTTTTCACAACAGGCCAACCGCATTTTCTGTGCGGATCACGGCTTTTTTCACAGCGTGATCCTGCATACGATCAGGCTGCATCCCTGCGCATTCACCCACGGAGAACTGCCATGCGCATCCAGCCAGCCACCGCCGAAAGTGCCGAACGCTATCTGCCGCAGCTCGCCCGGCTGATCGTGAATGCTGTCGACAGCGGCGCGTCGATCGGCTGGCTGCCCCCCATGCCGGAAGCCAGCGCCAAAGCCTACTGGTGCGATCGGTTCGCGGCGGTGCGGGAAGGCAAGTGTGTGCTGCTGCTGGCGCTTGAGGGTGAAACGGTGATCGGCACGGCGCAGCTCAACCTCGATCAGCGCGAGAACGGGCTTCACCGCGCCGAAGTTCAGAAAGTGCTGGTTCATCCTGACTACCGGCAGCGCGGCATCGGCAGGCGGCTCATGCAGGCGATTGAGGCACAGGCGTCAGCGCACAGGCGCACGATGCTCTTTCTGGATGTGCGTGAGGGGGATATCGCTGAAGGACTCTATCGCGCCGTCGGCTTCACACAATGCGGCATCATCCCGCACTACGTCGTCAACGGTGAGGGCGCTTTCGAAGCGACGGTGCTGTACTACAAGATCCTGACGTGATCCGCGGCGCTTGACACCCTGCCCCCTGCCCGATATGCTCCCGTGTTGGGGGTGCATATGTCCCGGTGGGCATCCCGATCTTCAAAATCGGTGACCGGCTGCACGGCAGGCGGTGGTGAGTTCGACTCTCATGCATCCCCGACTTCGCCGCTGTCTTCTGCCGCGGGCAGCGGGTTGAATGGCGCAGAGACCGGCGCGCCGCAGTCGCTCAGGTTCTGCTCGAAGCGCGAGAGCAGATCGACATCCGGAGAGGCAGCCGCCAGCTCCAGCTCGTACCCCTGCCGCAGCAGCGTGATCCCCGACGCACAGTCGCCGACATTGATATATGACCGCGCCGCGTAGAAGAAGTCGATCGGGCGCTGTGTGCCGGCATCGATCAGCCGCTGATAGGTTTGCAGAGCGCCCTGTGTGTTGCCCAGCCCAAAGGTCTGCACCTGTCCGAGGTAGCGCAGGCAGGCGAGATTTTCCGGCGAGGCGCGCAGGCAGCGCTGCAAAAATTCCTCTGACTGCGCCGGCGAACCCAGCGCCTGATAATAAACGTAGGCGATGGCGTAGAGCGCGTCCAGATTGTTCGGGTTGCGCTCCAGCACATCCTGAAGCACTTCGATAGCAACCTGATAATTCTGAAGATACCACTCTGACCAGGCCAGCTCGACGGCGATATAGGGCAGATTGGGCGCGTCTTCATAGGCAGCGCGGAACTCATCGCGCGCGGCGGGATAGTTGTACTGTGCATCGCGCAGGAACAGCCCGTTGACGTAGCGCGCCTCAACGTTATCAGGATCAGTTTCCAGCGCGCGCCGCAGCGTCTGCTGCGCCAGCTCGATCTGGTTGGCGTCGAGATAAGCCTCTGCCATGAAGGCGAGGGCGCGGGCGCTGCGCGGGTTGATCGAGAGGGCTTGCAGCGCGCTGGCGATCGCCTCACGCGGGCGATCGTTGCGGTCGAGAGCAAGGGCATGGATTGCCCATGCATCCGCAGAAAATGGGTTGGCGGTGATCGTGTTCTCCGCGGCGACCAGCGCTTCCGGGCGGCGACCTTCCATGATCAGCCCCAGAGTGTAGCGGTAATGCGCCACCAGATCGTTGGGGGCGGCGGGCAGGGTCTCACGGTAGAGCTGGATCGCCTCCTCCACAGCGCCGCGCCGCCAGGCGGCATCTGCCAGCGCCAGCGCCTGCCCCGGATCGGCGGTGGGCAGCGGCGTCGGCGCGGTGATCGTCGA
>SZPD01000203.1 GCA_030263515.1 Anaerolineae bacterium CFX9
GAGTGCCAGCGCCGGCTCATCCAGGTTCATATCCCCCATGCCATCACGCCCGTGAACAAATTCGGACGTGAACAGCGGGCGCAGCAGCGGCTGCGAAGCGCCGCGATAGATCGGCGGCTGATAGGTCGCGGCGACTTCGACCGTGGCGCGGGCATTCCGGCACGCCTGATCGACGCTGAGATTGCCGCAGACCACGGTGATCGCCTCGACATGAACGTCCGGCTCGCGCAGCGCCATGATCAGCGCCACCGCGTCATCCGAAGCGGTATCGGTATCGATGATGAATTTACGCATGCTTTTTCTCCCTGTGAGTGCGCGCAGATTATAACCGCGCTGACGCCCCTGAGCGCGGACGTGTGCTAGAATCAGGGTGGTGATAGCTGATCGGCAAGGATCATGCGATGGATTCAACATTCTGGTTCTGGCTCGGCTTGTGCGGCGTCGCGACGATCCTGATCGCGCTGGTGATCTTTCTGTTCTTCGCCATCATGCGCTTCACCGGTCGGGGCTTTCTTGGCTTCCTCGGTTTCATCGCCGGGACGAGCAAAAACGACAGCACGGAGCCTCACCGTGAACCCGGACGCCCTGTTCCCGATCTTCAGCGGCTGACGCGCTCGGCAAACAGCGAGTTCGATCAGGCGCTGGCGGCGCGCATCGTCGAACGGGAAACGACCACGCCGAGCGGGTTTCAGCCCATCGTTCCGCCTGCGCAGGCTGCCCCGCCCGCCAATCCGCCGCAGCAGGCAGGATTCCCCGTCAACAATCCGCAGCAAGCCGGGTTTCCGGTCCCCGGCGCACAGCCGCCCAGCAGCCCGGTCTACACGACACCGCAGCCCTCTCCAGAGCCGCTGCCGCCTTATGAACCGCAGACCCCCGGTCTGGAATCACATGAGCGCCGCCGGCGACGTGAGGGCGACGGCGACGACCTGATCGGCGCTTTTTACGGAGAGGATGAGGGAGACGGCATCTTTTAGCGGGTGCTGTTGATCGCGTTCACCAGCCACTGCCGCAGCGCAAGACGTTCTTCCGGCTGGTAGAGCGTTTGCGCGCTGATCTGATCGCCCGTGGGAGGGCGTCCGTCGTCCCTGTAGTAGAGGGTGTAATCCTTGCGGATCAGCTTGTGATACGCTTCCGGATCGTAGAAGCTGTGGATGAACGGTGTATGCCGCTTGCCCACGATCACGCGCGCGCCAGGGCCGGCTTCGGCGACCCACACCCCGGTCAGCGTCAGCGTCTTGTAGCCGTAGTAGCCGGGCGCGCGAGACCAGATCACCACACCGACCCATGACTCGGCACGCGGAGCATGAACAGGTTTGGGGCCGTGAACCAGCAGGCGCGGAAACGCGGAACGCCGGAACTGATCCAGCGCATCCCACGCATTCAGTCCATCCAGGACAGCGGAAAATTCAGCGCGGCGGTTCGTCTCCATCCTGTGACGATACCGCCGCGGCTCGATTTTGTAAACGGGGTTCAGGGGTTGGAAGACGCGCTCAGTCGCCCGGCTCGGTGACGTGCTTGCGCGCGCGGATTTCATTCAGCATCTCGTCCACCCGGCTGAACTTCACACGGGGGCGATTCTCCGCCGCGCCGCGTTCCTGCTCTGCCTGATCCAGCAGCAGCCAGTCCTCATAGCTGACCCACTCAATGTTTCGATCGCTGAGGAGCTGCTCGACGGCGGCGCGATCGGGCGCTTCCGGCTGCCACAGGTCGCCTGCGCTGGCGTCTTCCAGCAGCGTATTGACCGTCTCGATCGAATCGGGCTTGTTCGTGCCGATCACGCCAGAGGGACCCCGCTTGATCCAGCCAGCCGCATATTCACCGGTGCGCGGCGCGCCATCCGCTGCCGGATCGATCACGCGACCTGCCCGGTTCGGGATGACAGCGCGCCTGCTGTCAAACGGCACATCGGGCAGCGCCACCCCTTTATAGCCGATCGAGCGGAAGACCAGCCCGACGGGGATCTCCTCCGTTTTGTCGGTCGCCTGCGCCCGCAGTGAGCCGTCCTCATTTTTCACCAGCACATTCTTCACCACACGGATGGCGCGCACCCGCCCCTGCGCATCGCCGATCAGCTCGACCGGGGACAGCAGAAAACGCATGTGAATGCGGCGCGGCTTCCCTTCAGCGGGGCGCTGAGCATACCCGCTGATGATGCTGACGTTGGCTTCGGTAACGCGATCCGGGCTGGCTTCAAGCGCCTCACGGCTGAGCGGGTCAAGCTCGGCTTCTTCCGACAGCACGATCACATCCGCCTCGCGCAGCGCACCCAGTTCCTTGATTTCGGCATTGGTATAGGCAGCCTGGGCCGGACCCCGCCGTCCGAGGACGTAGATATCGGTTACGCGGCTGGCTTCAAGCGCTTCGAGCGCGTAATCGGCGATATCTGTCCCACGGAGTTCATCGGCGCAGCTTGCCAGGATTCGGGCGACATCCATCGCGACATTGCCATTGCCGATCACGGCAGCGGCGCTCTGGTTCAGGTCAAAGACTTCATCGCGGAAATCAGGATGTGCGTTATACCAGCCGACGAATTCTGTGGCGGCGTGGCTGCCGATCAGATCTTCACCGGGCACGCCAAGCTGTCGGTCAGTCTGCGCGCCGACGGCGTAGATGACGGCGTGATAGTGCTGGCGCAGGTCCTCCAGCAGAATATCGCGCCCGAATTCGACGTTGCCGTAAAAGTGAAAGCCCGGCTGCGCAGCGATCTTGTCGTAGACTTTGGTGACGTTTTTGATACGCGGATGATCCGGCGCAACGCCGCCGCGCACCAGCCCATGCGGCGTCGGCAGTCGTTCGAACATGTCGATTTCGACATTGGGAACCTGTTTCTGAAGATGATCAGCGGCGTAAAAAGCGGAAGGACCCGAACCGATAATGGCAACCCGAAGTGGTTGATACGTTAAACCGAGATCGTTGGTCATGGAGCGCTTTTCCTGAGTATCAAGGCGGCTGCATGTGTCATTTTTCACATGCTTCTATAAGTATAGCGGAAGATCCTGACCTTTCGATGAGTATTTTCGCCTGTCTGCATCAAGTCCCGTTACACTGGATAAACAGTGACCCGAATGTGGAGTGTAATGAGCAGACGCTATGACCAGTGAGATCAGCCGCCTCAAGGAACAACTTCGCGGACAGCAGTACATCGCCACTGACGAGATCACCACTGTGATGTTCCTCGCCCAGCGGTTGGGAAAGCCGGTGCTGGCGGAAGGTCCCGCTGGTGTCGGCAAGACGGAATTAGCCAAGGCATGGGCACAGATCACCGGCTATCCCCTGATCCGGCTCCAGTGTTACGAAGGGCTGGACGAGAGCAAGGCGCTCTATGAGTGGGAATATGCCAAGCAGATGCTGTATACCCAGCTCCTGCGCGACAAGCTCAGCCAGCTTCTGGCGGACGCCAGCACGCTGACTGACGCCGCAGATCGGCTGGCGATGGAAGAGGATGTTTTCTTCAGCGAGCGTTTCCTGCTGGCGCGCCCGCTGCTCAGGGCAGTCACGAGCGACGAGCCGGTCGTCCTGCTGATCGACGAGATCGACCGCGCCGACGCCGAGTTTGAGGCGTTTCTGCTGGAAATCCTGAGCGACTTTCAGGTGTCTGTGCCGGAGATCGGCACGATCAGGGCGAAGCACCAGCCGATCGTGCTGCTGACGAGCAACAACACCCGCGAACTGAGCGAAGCGCTCAAGCGCCGCTGCCTGTACCTGTTTATCGATTATCCGAGCGTGGATACGGAGACGAACATCGTCCGCATGCGCGTGCCACAGCTCAGCCAGCGCATGGCGCAGCAGGCAGTCGAGATCGTCCAGAGTCTGCGCCAGATGGATCTGAAGAAGAATCCCAGCGTCAGCGAGACGATCGACTGGGCACGCGCGCTGGTCATGCTGAATGCCGATCAGCTTGACCGCGAAACGCTCGAAAATACGCTGACCGTGCTGCTCAAGCATGAGAGCGACGTGCAGAAAGCGAAGCGAGCGCTGCTCGGCGGACGCAGCAGCGGCGGCTTCAACGATGCCGATCCGCGGCCGCGCGGCAGCCGCCCAGCCGGAAGCTGGAATAACTGAGCGCCGTCCTCAAGGCAGACACAAACCGCGACCGCAGAACGTTCATTATCTGCGGTCGCGGCGCTTTTCTCTCCAGAGAGCGGCGATTGAAAAAATACCGCTGTCCGTCTAGAGCGTATATTCCGCGGGGTTGCCCTGGCTGCCCTTCTTGCCATCGGGCCAGGTAGTCGCTTCGTTGAACTTGAGCTGATCGACCTTCGCCCCCTTCATCGTTGCCCCCTGCAAATTCGCGTTGTTGAGCGAAGCGCCGGTCAGGTTGGCGTTGGTGAGGCGCGCGCTCGTCAGGTTGGCTCCATCCAGCGTCGCCCCGGTCAGGTTGGCGTTATCAAGATCGACACCCACCATCTGTGCCGACTGGAAGTTGGCATAGGCGCAGTTGCTGCCGCGCAGGATCGCCTCGCGCAGGGTGGATGCGATCAGGTTAGCGCCGCGCAGATTGCTGCCGCCCATATCCAGCCGCGTCATGAGCAGCGCGCTCAGGTCAACGCCTGCCAGGCGGGGGGTCGGCCCGGCGCTGATCAGGGCGAGCACAAGCTGCGGACGGGTGATTTCAGCCATGTTGCATCTCCTTTCGCTGATAAGCGATAATCTGATTGATGGTCTCGTCAAGCGGGGTGGTCGGCTGCCAGCCCACCACTCGGCGAATTTTCTCCAGGCTGGGAACGCGGCGGCGGAAGTCTTCAAACCCCGCCTCATAGGCTTCCTCATAGGGGATGGTACGGATTTCGCTGACGCTGCCAGCCTGCTCACGGACGCGCTCGGCAAGCTGGCGAATGCTGACTTCCTCGCTGCTGCCGATATTGAACACTTCGCCGACGGCGGCCGGCGTCTCGGACAGGGCGACGATCGCGCTGACGACATCGCTCACGTTGCAGAAACAGCGCTGCTGCTCGCCATCGCCATACACCATGATCGGCTCGCCCTGGATCGCCCAGCGCACAAAGCGCGGCACGACCATCCCATACTGGCCGCTCTGCCGGGGTCCGACCGTGTTGAACAGACGGAAGATCACGACCGGCAGCCCAACTTCCTTGTGATAGGCCAGCGCCAGAAATTCATCGATCGCCTTGCTGACAGCGTAACTCCAGCGGCTGCGTGTCGTTGCGCCGATCACGCTGTCATCTTCCTCGGCAAACGGAATGCGCACGCCTTTGCCATAGACCTCGCTGGTGCTGGCGATCAGCACCTTCTTGCGATAGCGGCGCGCCGTCCTGAGAACCACTTCCGTGCCGCCGATATTCGTCTCAATCGTCTCGATCGGCTCGCTGATGATGCGCTGCACACCCACGGCAGCCGCCAGGTGAAAGATCACGTCGCACTCGCTGACGAGACGATCCATCACGTGGATATTGCGGATATCCTCATAGGCGGCGCGGAAGCGGGGATTACCCTCCAGCGCGGCGAGATTTTTAATTTGCCCGGTCGTCAGGTTGTCGATGATGGTCACGGTGTGCCCGGCGGCGACCAGGCGTTCCGCCAGGTGACTGCCGATGAACCCCGCACCGCCCGTGATCAGCGCATGTGCCATAGAAAAGGCTTGTCCTTGATTACAATCAGTCAGCTTGCAGCGTACTGCCGCATGTTACCGCAATAATGACGCGCTCACAACGGACGTTTAGGCTACGGCTGCCCCGCCTGCTGATACCATGCCCAGGTGCGCGCCAGTCCATCCTCCAGCCCGATCTTTGGCGCAAAGCCCAGCAGCTCGCGCGCCAGCGTATTATCGCAGTAAGTGATCGTCGGCTCGCTGGCCGGCGCAGGCACAAACTCGCGGATGGCGCGCAGCCCGGTCAGCCGCTCATAAATATCGATGAACGCCGTCAGCGAAGTCGGCGCGCCGTAACCGAGATTGATCAGCGCGTAACCGAGCGGCCGCCCCAGCGCCGCGATCACGCCATCGATCGTATCGTCGATATACGTCCAGTCGCGCTGGAGTTTGCCCTCCGCATAGACCGGGATCGGCTCGCCCTTCAGCATGTGGCGCAGGGCGCGCACAGGCATCATATCCGGTCGTCCATCCGGTCCATAGACATTGAAAAACCGCAGCACGGTGATCGGCGTGCCGAACAGATGATGAAAACTGTGGGCGAACAGTTCGGCGGCGCGCTTGCTCGCCGGATAGGGAGCCAGCGGCTGATCAGGCGCGTCTTCCTCGCGGAAGGGTACGCGCGCCGCCTCACCATAGACTGAACTGGTCGAAGCCATCACGATCTGCTCGACCCCATGTTTGCGGGCGGCATCCATCAGCATGACGCTGCCGGTCGTATTGACATGGGCATAGCGCGCCGCATGTTCGATCGAAAAGCGCACACCTGCCAGGCTCGCCAGGTGCGCCACGCGCCGAATCTCATGCCGGAAGACCTGCGCCAGCGCCGTTTCGTCGGTCAGGTCGCCCTCGATCACGCTCAGCCGGTCGCCAGCCTGCGCCTGCATCCGGGCGATGCGCGCGCGCTTGAGCGATGGCGCGTAGTAGGGGTCGAAATTGTCCAGGATGACGATCCGTTCCCCTGCCTCGATCAGCCGCGCCGCCAGCGCCCCGCCGATAAAGCCCGCTCCGCCTGTGATCAGTGTCGTCAATGCCGTCTCCCGTGGTGAAGTGCGTTTCCCGGCTCTCGCCAGCCCACTGATTGTATCATGGCGCACCGTGTCGTTCTGCGCCTGATCGTTCTGGTTGTCGCAGGGGCGCAAATGGGGTTAAGATTGCCACGTGCGCTGATCATCCCACGAGATCGCCAGACATGCCTGCAAACGACCCTGCGGAACAACTCCAGCAGTTGAAGCACCGTCTCGAAGTCTATCTGAGCGAGGCAGCCGGGCTGCCCGTCCTCATCACGCACGCCCAGCCGCTTGCCGGCGGAGCCTCCCGCGATATGTGGCGGATCGACGCGCAGATCGGCGATGCTCACGAACGCTTCGTCCTGCGGCGCGACCCGCCCACCCAGATGAACGAACAGGCACTGACACGGGCGCAGGAATTCTCGCTGATGCGGGCGGCATTTGAGGCCGGTGTCCGCGTGGCAAAACCGCGCTTCGTGTGTGAAGATGAGGCGGTGCTTGGCAGCCCTTTCTTCATCATGGATTATGTGGATGGCGTCGGCATCGGCAGCAAGGTCGTCCGGGATCCGGCGCTGGCAGCAGCCCGTGAACAGCTCCCAGCGCAGATGGCAGAGCAGCTCGCGCGGATTCACACGCTCAACCCTGCCGATTTCCCATTTCTGATGCGCCCGCAGCCGCCGAAACACAGCGCGGCGCAGGATGCCATCCACGCCTGCTATGCCATTCTGGACAGCCTGAGCGCGAAAAATCCTGTCTTCGAGTATGCGCTCCGCTGGGCGGAACGGCACGCGCCAGCGCACGAAACCCATCTGTTCTGTCACGGCGATTTTCGCATCGGCAATCTGCTCGTCAATGCCGGTGGTCTGGCCGCCGTTGCCGACTGGGAATTTGCTCATGTGGGTGACCCGCACGAAGAACTCGGCTATCTGTGCATGCGCGACTGGCGCTTCGGCATCGGGCATCTGCGCATGAGCGGCATCAGCGAGCGCGAACCTTTCCTGCGCGCCTACGAACAGTTCAGCGGGCGAACTGTGGACCGCGCCGCCGTCGATTACTGGGAATTTCTGGGCAATGTCCGCTGGGGCGTGATCTGCCTGTCACAGGCGAATCGCCATCTCTCCGGCAAGGAACCGAGCGTGGAACTCGCCAGCCTGGGACGCCGCAGCGCCGAAATGCAGCTTGAAGCGCT
>SZPD01000204.1 GCA_030263515.1 Anaerolineae bacterium CFX9
GACGGACTGGCGGATACGTTCAAATGCCTCTCGCACGTCGTCTGGCGTCCTGAGGTTGAGCTGCACACCGCCAACATCGGTTTTATGCGTGATCGTCTCGGAATGCAGCTTGAGGACGACCGGATAGCCGATCTCATCGGCCATCTGAAGGGCTTCATCGACATCCTTTGCCACGCGCGTGGGAACGGTGGGGATGAAGTACGCCGCCAGTATCTGTTTGGATTCATATTCCGTCAGGATGCTGCGCTTCTGCGCGCGCGCACGCTCAAGGATTCTGCGCACGAGTTCGCGATCGGGCACTTCGGTAAAGGCGTCGTGGGGCAGGGCGGGTGTCTCATAGATCGAGCGCAGATTTGCCGCATAACGCCACATGTAGTTGAATGTGCGCACGGCGGTATCCGGGAAATTGAACGTCGGGATGTTGGAGCGGTTTAGGATAGCTTCACCGGCTGCGATATTGGGGCCCCCCATCCAGCTTGCCAGGACAGGTTTGTCCATGCCCTGCCCGAAATTCCGCAGGGCTTCGGCAGTCCGCGTCGGATCGGTCATCGCCTGCGGTGTCAGGATCACCAGCAGACCATCGCTGTTTGGGTCCTGCCCGGCAATTTCCAGCGTTCGGGCATAGAGTTCCGGTGTGGCATCTCCGAGGATGTCGATGGGATTGTTGTGGCTCCAGTGTTCCGGCAGAAGATGATTCAGCGCATCCATTGTCTCTGGCGACAGTTCAGCGAGCTTGCCGCCGCCCGTGATCAGCGCGTCGCTGGCGAGCACGCCCGGACCGCCTGCGTTTGTGATGATCGTCAGCTTGTTGCCTTTCGGGCGCGGCTGTTTGGCGAGCACTTCAGCCATGTGAAAAACATCCGAGATGCGATCGACGCGCAGCACGCCAGATCGGTTGAACGCAGCATCGAGGACTTCGTCGCTTCCTGTCAGCGATCCGGTATGCGATGCGGCCGCCTGCGCACCGGCTTCCGTTCGCCCCGCCTTGATGATGATGATCGGTTTACGCAGTGCCACTTCGCGGGCGGCGGAAAGGAACGAGCGCGCGTCCCCCACCGACTCCATGTAGATCACGATGCTGGAGGTGCGCGGATCACGACCGAGATAGTAGATCAGGTCGCCCCAGCCGACATCCAGCATGGAGCCGATCGAGAGAAAATGGCTGAAGCCAACATTTTCCTCAAAGCTCCAGTCAAGCACAGAGGTACACAGTGCGCCGCTCTGTGAAATGAAGCCGACGCTTCCCATATTCGCCATGCCGTCTGCAAACGTGGCGTTCAGCCCGCTTGACGGACTCATCACGCCCAGGCAGTTGGGCCCGACAATGCGAATATTGTGCTTGCGGGCGATCGCGAGGATCTCCGCTTCCAGCGCCGCGCCCTCAGCGCCGCGCTCCTTGAAACCGGCAGAAATGATGATGATGCCGGTGATGCCGTTGTCTGCGCATTCCTGAACGATTCCGGGAACGGTGTGCGCTGGCGTGACGATGACCGCGAGATCGACCTGTTCGGGGATTGCGGCGATATTCGGGTAGGCGCGGATGCCGAGGATGCTGGAACGGGTCGGGTTGACCGGAAACACGGTTCCGCCAAACGGATTGCTGATCAGGTTCCAGACGATGGTGCGCCCAACACTACCCTGGCGCTCGGTCGCCCCGATCACGGCGACGTTCTTCGGGGCGAAAATGGCATCGAGTCCTTGCGGTCGGTTGACAGAATCCCGGTTTTTTGAAGGCGTTTGCACGGGAGAATTCCTCTCACTCAACTGGGCAACCATGCGGGATGAGATGGCTGCGGCTTCGGCGCATATCCATGCGCATTCACATCAGATGGATTCTGCCACAGACGCAGACCGGGGGCAATTCAGCGCCGCTGTCGTTTGTCATCAGTTCGTTGTGCATTGTCTCTTAACCTTGAGATCACGGCGCGAGGACAAGGAAGCCTATAGTCCATCGAATATTGCCGCTAAAGGGGGATCACGTGCTATTGTATAGCCGCTGACGTTTCACCGTAGCGGAAAGGACGAAAGATTATGCAGATGGCAATGATCGGTTTGGGGCGCATGGGTGGCAACATGGTTCAGCGCCTGCTGAAGGGGGGACATGAGATCGTCGTATGGAATCGCAGTAAGGCCCCGGTAGCCGAGGCAGTTCAGGCGGGCGCGATCGCTGCCGAGACTATCCCTGAGCTTGTCAGCAGGCTTCAGCATCCGCGTGCCGCCTGGGTGATGCTGCCAGCGGGCGACGTGACCGAAAATATGATCCTCCAACTGATGGATCTGCTCTCACCGGGGGATACCATCATCGACGGCGGGAACAGTAACTATCGCGAGACCATCCGCCGCAGCAAAATGGTGACTGCCAAAGGACTCAACTATGTGGATGTTGGAACCAGCGGCGGCATCTGGGGTATCACGGAAGGCTACTCGCTGATGATCGGCGGGACGGAAGAAGCCGTCCGCCCGCTTTACCCGATCTTTGAGACCCTGGCTCCGGGCCCGGACAAGGGCTGGGGGCATGTGGGCCCGTCTGGCGCGGGGCACTTTGTGAAAATGGTACACAATGGCATCGAGTACGGCATGATGCAGGCATTTGCCGAGGGCTTTGAGATCATGAAGACGAAAACCGATCTCGAACTGGATGTCGCCCAGATCGCCGAGATCTGGCGCTATGGTAGTGTCGTTCGGTCCTGGCTGCTCGATCTGACGGCGGCGGCGCTCAAGGAAAATGTCAATCTGGAGGGCATCAAGGGCTGGGTGGCGGACAGCGGTGAGGGACGCTGGACGGTTGCTGAAGCGATCGATCTGGACATTCCCGCGCCGGTTATCACCATGTCGCTCCTGATGCGGTTTGTCAGCCGCCAGGAAGATACCTATGCTGCCAAACTGCTGGCGGCGATGCGCAATCAGTTCGGCGGGCATGAAATCAAGCGTGGGGACTAATGTATGGCGTCCAGCACAACCATCGTCATCTTCGGCGCTTCGGGAGACCTGACGCATCGCAAGCTCGTTCCGGCGCTTTTCAGCCTGTATCGCCGCAAGAAACTGCCCGACGATATCAATATCGTCGGGTTCGCCCGGCGTCCCTACTCGCACGATGATTTTCGTGGTTTGCTGCGCGAGAAGGCGGCGGCCTTCAATCACGGCGAATTTGATGAGGCAGCCTGGGACGAGTTCTCAAAACTGATCTGGTATTCCCGCGGCGATCTCAAGACGCCGGCCGATTACCAGACGCTGCATGACATGCTCTATGAGGTTGAGGAGGGACAGGCGAACCGGCTGTACTACCTGGCGACAGCGCCGGATTTCTATGAACCCGTGGTCGAAAACCTTGCGCAGGCAAAGCTGACCAGTGAGGATGATGGCTGGCGGCGGATCGTCGTCGAGAAACCCTTCGGCTCTGACCTGAAGTCCGCCTCTGCGCTCAACCGGGCAATTCATCATGTTTTCCGCGAGGATCAGGTCTATCGGATTGACCATTACCTCGGCAAGGAAACCGTGCAGAACATGCTGTTCTTCCGGTTCGCTAACGCCATCTTTGAGCCGATCTGGAACCGCAATTTCGTCGATCACATTCAGATCACTGTGGCGGAGGAAGTCGATATCGAGGGACGCGCCGGCTACTACGAACAGGCGGGCGTGATGCGGGATATGTTTCAGAATCATCTGTTACAGCTTCTCTCGCTTGTGGCCATGGAACCGCCCATTTCGTTTGACGCCACCGCGCTTCGGAACGAAAAGGTCAAAGTGCTCAGCGCAGTGCGCATGCCGAAACTTGGCGATACCGTGCGGGCGCAGTATGAGGACTACTGTGAGACCAATGGCGTAGCACCGAACTCCAAGACGCCGACCTACGCGGCTCTCAAACTGTTCATCGATAACTGGCGCTGGCAGGATGTGCCGTTCTATCTGCGATCGGGCAAAGCGCTCAAACGCAAGACGACCGAGATCACGGTGCAGTTTCGCAAGCCGCCGCACCTCGGTTTCAACCTGCCGCGCGGCGAACGGCTCAAGCCCAATGTGCTTTCCCTGTGCATTCAGCCGGATGAGGGAATCCACCTTTCGTTCGAGACGAAGGTCCCCGGTGCAAGCAGCCGCACACAATCTGTCGATATGGAGTTTCACTACCGGGATTCGTTCAAGGGAGAACCCCTTCCCGAAGCGTATGAGCGTTTGCTGCTCGACGCGCTTCTGGGGGATGCTGCGCTTTTCACGCGGGAAGACGAGATCGAGCTGTCGTGGCGGCTGATCGACTATGTTCTGCAAGGCTGGAACACGGATCAGGCTCCGCCTCTCACTCAGTATGCCCGCGGCTCATGGGGGCCTGAGGAAGCAGACATGCTGCTGGCGGATGACGGGCGGATCTGGCGCCTGGGTTGTGGAGGGCATGACTAGATGGCTCCTCAGACACGGGTCTACAATAATTCCGGGACGCTGGCGCGCGCCGCCGCGGAACGGATCGCGCAGATTGCAGAACACGCGCTGTCTGCCAGAGGGAGGTTCATTGTCTGTCTGGCGGGCGGGTCTACACCGCGGGCGACCTACGAAGTGCTGGCTGCGCCTGAGTACGGCGCGATGATCGACTGGACGCAGACGCACGTTTTTTTCGGGGACGAGCGCTGCGTTCCGCCGACCGACCGCGAGAGCAACTACCGCACCGCGCGCGACACCCTGCTCAGCCATGTGCCTGTGTCGCTGGGGAATGTCCACCGCATCCACGGTGAGATGGAACCCCCCGCTGCGGCTGAACAGTACGAACGAGAGATGCGCGAGTTTTTTCAGAAGCGTCTGGGGCAGCAGAAGCCGCGTTTTGACCTGCTGCTGCTGGGCATGGGGACGGACGGTCACACGGCTTCGCTCTTTCCCGGCACACCCATCCTGAGAGAAAAAGAGAGATGGGTGGCTGCGCATCGGGTGGAAAAACTCGGCGCGTGGCGCGTCTCGCTGACGTTTCCGGCGCTGAACGCGGCTGCGAATGTTCTGATCCTGGTGACGGGCAAGGACAAGTCAGAAACGCTGTACCGCGTCTTCAAAGATCCCCCTCGTCCGGATTTTCTGCCCGTGCAGGGGATCCAGCCAGAGGATGGCAGCCTCATCTGGATGCTCGATGAAGCCGCCAACAGCAAGCTCGATCCCAATCCGCCGCTACTGAGCGAGGATGGCAGCCAGCTCCCATAGACGCATGTCGATCGATTTCGTCCGCCCGATGACGTTCTCGTAGGGTGTGGTTGCGATTTCGCTTTTGATGATCCCGACCACAACTCCATGAGTGCCGCTGATCAGCAGGTCTGCCGCGGCGCTGCCGATGCGCGTCGCCAGCAGACGGTCGTAGGCAGTCGGCGCGCCGCCGCGCTGAACATGCCCCAGCGTGGTTACGCGCAACTCGAAACCAAGCTGTGCTTCATGTTCCTTGAAGTAATGCGCGAGAGTCTCAGCCGGGTATTTCGCACCTTCTGCCACGACGATGATCCCGTTGGTCTTGCCGCGAGCATAGGATTGGCGCAGAATTTCAGCGACTGACTCTGGCGGAGTCTCTACTTCCGGCACGATCACAGCTTCTGCCCCGCCTGCAATGCCGGACATCAGCGCCAGATAGCCGCAGTCTCTGCCCATCACTTCCACCAGAAAGGCGCGCCTGTGAGATGACGCGGTGACCTTCAGCCTGTCGATCGCTTCCAGCGCGATATTCAGCGCCGTATCCACGCCAATCGTGACATCCGAGCCGATCAGATCATTGTCGATGGTGGAAGCCACGCCAATGGTAGGAAAACCCATATCGTTGAGCGCGTGCCCACCGGTCTGAGAGCCATTCCCCCCGATGACAACCAGCCCTTCTACCCCAAGACGGTTCAGGTTGGCAATGGCTTTCTCGCGGCCTTCAATCGTCCTGAACTCCGGGCAGCGCGCGCTGCCGAGAACTGTGCCCCCCTGCTGGATGATTCCGCCGACATCCCGCAAACCCATCTCATGAATGTCGCCATCGATCAGACCACGATAGCCATTCCTGACTCCAAAGACCTGACAGCCTTTGGCGATGCCGCAGCGAAC
Source organism: Anaerolineae bacterium CFX9 (assembly GCA_030263515.1). Taxonomy (GTDB): domain Bacteria; phylum Chloroflexota; class Anaerolineae; order Aggregatilineales; family Phototrophicaceae; genus Flexifilum. The sequence continues at coordinate 6,046 of SZPD01000204.1, forward strand.
CACCGCGCGGATGGCTGCGTTCATTCCGGGCGCGTCGCCACCGCTGGTCAGAACTGCGATCTTTTTGAGCATGATTGCCCCTCACTCACTGCCTGAAGACCATATCTGTATTATCGCTCTCGCGGAGGCAAGCGCAAAACATCGGCTGTGGTTAACATAAGGATAATATGCGCTCCGTACACTCTCTATCATCTTTCATACGCGCAGACGGGAGGATCCGAATGGCTTCGATGAGCGTTACCATGCCCGGTGGCAGCGAGGTGACTGAAGCCACCTACCGGAAGCGAATTCGTGCCTGGACGATGTATGACTGGGCAAATTCCGCATTTGCCACCACGATCCTTGCAGCGGTTCTGCCCGTTTACTACAGTCAGGTGGCGGGCGCGACGCTTCCCAGCGAGGCGATGGCGACCGCCTACTGGAGCATCGGGCTGAGCTTTTCTCTGTTCATCACCGCCATCCTTTCGCCCATCCTCGGCACGATCACCGATGTCATGCGCGGCAAGAAGCGCTTCCTGTCGATCTTTACCGGGGCAGGTGTGATCGCCACCGGGCTTCTGGTGCTGGTCGATACAGGGGACTGGCTGCTGGCGTCTGTTCTGTTCGTCATCGGCCGGATGGCATTTGTCGCGGCGTACACATTTTATGACTCGCTGCTGCCCCATGTGGCGAAACCGGAAGATCGCGATCGCGTCTCGGCACAGGGGTATGCGCTGGGTTATCTGGGCGGCGGGCTGCTGCTGGCGATCAACGTCGTCATGATCTTTGTCCTGCCCGGAACCTGGGGGCCCCGCCTGTCCTTCCTGAGCGTAGCGCTCTGGTGGGCGGTCTTCTCGATCCCGATCCTGCGCCATGTCCCCGAACCCCCTTCGGCGACGGCGCGTCTTGCGCCCGGTGAAACGGTCATCGGCGTCAGTTTTCGTCGTCTCGCGCAGACGTTCCGCGACATCCGGCACTACCGTGAATTATTCAAGTATCTGATCGCCTTTCTGATTTACAACGATGCGATCGGTACGATCATCGGTGTGGCAGCCATCTATGGCGCTGAGCTTGGTTTTGGCAGTGTCGAGCTGATCCTCGCGCTGCTTTTGGTGCAATTTGTGGGCATTCCGTTCAGCATCATTTTTGGCAGGCTGCCCTCGCCGTCAGAGAAGCGGCGTTCACTTTTCCTTGCCTTCATCCTTTTTAATGTGATCGCCCTGCCGATCGCGGGGGTTGCAGGAAAGCTGCTGCTGCCCGTTACGGTGACTGGCATTCCCCGCGAAGCCTTCAGCGCCGCCGGCGGCGCAGTGGGCGAGGGGACGTTCACTTTTGAAGATGCGCTGATTGCCACAGGGGAGTGGGCGGCTGTACTCGTTCCGGCATCCGAAAGTGGGCTGGACTCTGACTCCACCTATGGAGTCTCCAGCGGCGAGGATGCTCAGGTGAGCCTGACGTTTAGCGGCCAGAGCGTGGAGATCACCTACGCAGCCGCGCCGGATTACGGTCTGTGGGCTGTTCTGCTCGACGGCTCGCCCCTTCTGGAAGATGATGAACCCATCTTCATTGACGCTCACAGCCCCACAGTGCGCTATGGTGTAACCGAGATCGTCAGTGCGCCTGATGAAGGGCGGCATACCCTTATGCTGGTGCGGGCTGAAACCGATCAGGCATCCCGCAGCGGCGATATTGCCATCGCGTCGATGACGGTGCTTCCGCCTGCGCGGCAAAGTTCACTGCCGCTGATTTTGGGTGGCATTCTCATCATTCAGG
>SZPD01000205.1 GCA_030263515.1 Anaerolineae bacterium CFX9
GGCTGCGCTGTTCGCGCCGCGGTTGAAGCGGGTGATATCTCGCAGACACGTTACAAGAGTTACCTGGCACTGCGCACGGAACTAGAAGAAGCCTATGCCCTCAGCTAAATCGCTGCTGCTGCTGGCGCTGATCGCGCTGGCTGCCTGTTCGCCTGCCGCAGAGACGCCGTCCGGGCTGCGTAATGCCCCCACGCTGAGCGCGCCGCTCTGGTCGGCGGTTGGCGGCGCGATCACGTCGCAGAATATCGAGCAGGCGCGTTACGTGGGGCGAATTGACCCGCCAGAGCCGGTTTCGACCGTTTTTCAGCATGCCTTTCCCCAGCCGCCGCGCCAGTTGATCGGCTTGAATAATGAGCAGCTTCTGGCATGGAATTTCAGTTCCGGGCAGCTCGCTTTCCAGACTTCGCGCGCCGCCGCCGTCAATGTCTTCGTCTCGCCCGATCAGCGCGAGATCTACGGCGTCACGTCCAACGGGCAGATCGCCGTCTTCGATGCGGAGAACGGCTCATTCGTGGTGGCGCTCAACGGGATCGAGAACTGGTCTGGCGCGGTGTCCTATAATGCCGCGCTGGGGCGGATGGCGCTGGGCAGCCGCGATGGTTTTGTGCGCGTCTGGGATGTGCCTCAGCGCCGCGCCTATGACATGCTCCAGGCACATACTACCAGTGTCGGCGCGCTGGCTTTCAACAGCGATGCCACCCGGCTGGCGTCTTCTGCAGCGGACGCTGTTCGCTGGTGGGACTGGCAGTCTCGGCAGTCGCTGGCGGATTTCGTGCCAGACAGCCCGGTCAGCCGTCTGATCGTCAGCCCGGAGAATGTTGTCGGCATCGGCACGGAAATTGACGCGCGGCTCTGGACGCCCGGCAGCGCACCCAGAAGGCTGGATACAGGGCGGGGCGGCGGGCAGGTGATCGCCTTCTCGCCGGATTCACACTATTTTCTGGCGGGGAGTGCTGTCAGCGGGCTGTCGCTTTTCGATGCCGAGACGATCGCGCTGACCGGCCGCTTCCCGGATCTGACCGGCGCACAGCTTTCCGCCGCTTTTTCGCCCAACAATGATCTGCTCGTGACATCGGTGCTGGGCGGCGCGGTGTCGATCTGGAACCTCGGCGCGATCACCGAGCTGACTGTGCCCCGCGCCGATCTCGCTGTGGGAACCAATGAGATCGTCCGGGTGGACTGGACGCCGGATGCCCGCCTGATTCTGCTCTTCAGCACTACTGGCCCGATCTATGTCTGGGGCTTGCCCGGCTGATCGGGGAGAGACACAACATCAGGGAGTATGACCACTTGCTGCGAAATATCCTGTTCGTGATTCTGATCCTGAGTTTTGCGATGGCGGGGGCTGCTGCCCAGGAAAGCGCTTCAACGCCGACGCCGCGCCCAACCAATGACCCGCAGCGGCTGGGAACCCTGCGTGAAAGTTCGTCACCGGCGGGCTATCCGCAGTTGGGTTTCCCGAATGCGCCGGTTTCGGTCGTCGTGTATGCCGCGTTTGATGATCCGGCGTCGCTGGAGTTCAACGGCGCATCCTTCGCCCATCTGATCACGCGCGCCCGCAACGCGGAGATTTTCCTGACGTGGGTCCCGCTGCTGGCGGAGTCGATCCCGAATGTGCGCGGGGCGACGCGCGCCGCGCTCTGTGCGGGTGAACAGCAGCAGTTTTTCCGTTTTGCCGATCGTGCCTTCGATTGGGCGGCGCAGTATGGGCAGGATGCTTTCACTGGCGAGCGTCTGATCGCGGCGGTCGGTGATCTCGGCATCAATCTCGGCGCATGGCAGGAATGCATGATCAGCGATCGTCCGGATGTGGTCATTCAGGTCGCCGAGACGCAGCGCCAGAACGAACAGAACTTCAGCGGGATGCCCTACGTCACCGTCAATCAGCTCGCCGCGCTGACCGATCCGCAGAGCCTCGAATTCACCATCAACCTCGCCCTGCAGCAGATGATGGACCGCTTCGAGCAGGCGCTGACAGAACTCACGCCGACTGCGCTGCCAGAGGGGACGCCCGACCCGGAGACCACGCCCGAACCCGAAACGGTGGTCATCAGCCCGCTGATGGGGGCGCAGGTTCCGCCGCCGATCGAGATCGATCTGCCTGAGGGCTGGCGCTATGGCTATGATGTGCTGGTGCTTCAGGACATCGATGCCATTCGCAACATTCCGCTGGCGGTTTACACGGGACCCGTCACCGGCGGCGTCGGCACGATCGTGCTGCTGTGGGGCTTCCCCAATCTGGTGGTCGGCAGCCCGGTGGCGACGGCTGTCGAGCCTGATCTCTGGCTGGATGGCACACGGCTGCTGCGGCTGGCGATCGTTGAGGAAGGCTGCAATATCGGGACAGACCTGCGCACCGAATACAACGTCGGCGGGCTGAGCGCCATCGGGACACAGTTTGCCGCCGTGAGCTGCCCGGAACTGCCTGATACCCGCGGCTGGTTCGCCGGGCTGCGCCAGTTCAATCTCAATTTCATGTTCTATGTGTTCGCCGAGCCGATTGAAGCGGTGGATGCCGCCGAGACCGAGCTGCGCGCCATCCTCGAATCTATCCGCTTCGTCGTGCCTGAAGCGGAGCCTGATGCTGAAGCGACTGCCGCGCCGTGAACGCGCCGGGCAGAGCATTACGGAGGCAGACCTGATGATCGACCGTGTCACCCTGATCGGATTTCTGGCGGCGCTGGCGGCATTTCTGTTCGTGATCGAACTGGTGCGCCAGCGGAAACTGCGTGAGGATTATTCGCTGCTGTGGCTGGCGACAGCGATCGCGCTGATCGCGCTCAGCCTGAACCGTCCGCTGCTGGACGTGCTGGCGGAGATCATCGGCGTGGTGACGTATCCGCCAGCCGCGCTGTTCGCCGTCGCCATCGTCTTCATGCTTTTCATCCTGCTTCAGTTCTCGATCGCGCTCACCCGCCTGTCGCGAGAGAACAAGGAGTCTGCTCAGCAGATGGCGATCCTGCGCTGGGAACTGCACGAAACGCGCAAACTGCTGGCGTCACGTCATGCCGATGCCGAGCGTGCGAGCGGCGACCAGCAGCAGCATGAGACCGGCTCCGTAGAGCGATAGCTTGGCGTAGTGCGCCCTGAGCGGGTTGACATCATCAGCGATCAGATCCTGCGGGCGTTCCGGGTGTCTGCGCGGGAGGAAGTATGGGGAAATGAACCATGCCAGCGCCAGCCCGCCGATCGCGCCGCCGATATGCCCCCAGTTGTCGATACGGATGGCGGCGTTCCCGACGTTGGACAGGATGCCGAAAAGCAGGTTGATGACCGCCAGCGAGATCAGGCTGCGCATCTGCTGCTGCGCTCGCGCCCCAAGCAGCAGGCGATGCTTGTAGATATACACGAACTCTGCGCCGAGGATGGCGAAAACCGCGCCAGACGCGCCGACCGAGTAAGCGCCGCCGCCAAAGACGACGCTGAAGATCGAACCGGTGATCCCGCCGAGCAGGTAGATGATCAGATAGCGGGCGTGCCCGAACAGCCGTTCAAGCTGCGTTCCTGCCGTCCAGATGATATAACTGTTGAGCGCCAGATGCAGCGCGAACTGCGGCGCAAGATTGCCCCGCACATCGTAGATGCTGGCGTGCAGGAACATCGAGGTCAGCAGGCGGTAAATTTCCCCGTCCTGAATGACCGCCGGGGCGTAATTTGCGCCCCACAGGAAGATCTGAATGTCCAGCTCTGGCGAGAGGGCGCGGATGATGAAGACTGCCAGATTGATGCCGAGCAGGACATACGTCGCCAGCGGGCGGACGGACGGAATGCGCAGGATGACGGTCTGTGAAGGGCGGCTGCCGGTTGGCTCGCCGGAAGGGTCTGATGGGCGCTGTGGTTCACGTTCGAGCGGGTGAACGCGGCGTTCGTCTGGCGACGGATCATTTGTCATGAGGATGGGGCTTTCGCGTGCTCGTTAGTTGACCAGGGAGGCAATTATGCCAGCTTACGACTATCGCTGCAATTCCTGCGGGAAGCCGTTCACGCTGTTTTACAGGACGTACAAGGCATATGACGATGCGGCGGCGGCGCGTGCCTGCCCGCACTGCGGCAGCCAGCAGATCGTCCGCGTGTTCGACCGGGTGACTGTGCAGACGCCCGGCGACCGCGATTTCAGCCGCATGTCATCGGGGGAGATGCTTTCCGTGCTGGAAGGCGGGAAGAAGGGCGAGGTTGAGCAGCTTTACCGGCAGACGGGGGCGGATCAGGCGCTCAACGATCCGAAGATGCGCCGGGCAGCGAAAAAAGCGGGCGAGAAACCTTCGGAGTGATCACGCCTGCGCGGGCATGACGCGGATCATCTCGGCGAGGTTGTGCCCGACGATCCGGTATTCCTTGCCGACGCGAAGCTGAAGCGGGCCGTTGAATGGCGCGGCATGCAGCACTTCCAGCGGCGTTCCGGGGATCAGGTGCAGCGCGGCGAGGTATTCCAGCCGGTCCGGCTCTCGCGTGCGGATGCGCGTGATCACCAGCGGCGTGTTGTGCGCCGCGCTGGTGAGCAGCTCATCGCGCAGTTCCTTCACTGTGCCATCCTCCGACGGGATCGGCTCTCCGTGCGGGCAGAAATCCGGGCTGCCTGCCATCAGATACATCCGCGAGACCAGCGGCTCGCTCAGCCCGCGCGCCAGTTGATCTGCCTCCTCGTGGATTTCATGCCACTTGAAGCCCATCACATGGACGAGAAATGCCTCTGCGATCCGGTGCAGCCGAAGCTGGCGGAGCGCTTCGCGTTCGCCTTCTGCCGTCAGCCGAATGCCCTGATACGGTTCGTGTTCGAGCAGATTCATCTCGCGCAGACGGCTGACCATCCGGTTGACGGCGGGCGGGCTGACGAACAGCGCATCCGCCAGCGCAGATGTGGTGACAAAACCTTCAGGATTGGCGCTGCGATCTGCCAGACGGTATACCTGCGCCAGATACTTGCGGATGGTCGTCGTCAGATCGGCGTCCTCAGCGGGCGGCGCGGCGGCGGCATCGCGCAGTTTGGGGGAAGATTTACCAGCCATGTTCAAGGCGCGCGATCAGGCGTTCGGGCATATCGGCTTGCCGCATCCGGCGCTGAACTGCCGTGATGTCATATTTGACGCGACGGTGTTCCCAGATGTTGGTTTCGTCATCGAGGATGGCATATGCCGCATCCGGGTTGGCGTCGCGCGGCTGCCCGACGCTGCCGGGATTGATGATCTGCCGGCGTCCGTTGAGCTGCCGGCGCGAACGATAGGCGGGCATGATGGCTTCGGTATCCCCCTGTTCGTTGACCTGCTCAAAGATCACCGGCTGGTGCGTATGCCCGACGAGACAGTACGGGGTTTCAAAATGGCTGAAATTGAGCGCGGCGATCAGGGGTTCGAGAATGTATTCCCAGACCGGTTCACGCGGGCTGCCATGTGCCAGCGTATAATGACCGATGACGAATGTCGTTGGCAGCGCTTCAAGATAGTCGATATTCTGTGGCTTGAGGGCGTTCCGCGTCCAGTCAACCGCCTTGCGGGCGTCCGGGTTGAAGTTGCGGACATCCAGACGGCCGAGCGCCGCCCAGTCATGGTTGCCAGCCAGGCAAAGATGCGGCATCGTCTGGAGCAGTTCAACACATTCGTTCGGGTCTGGTCCGTAGCCGACGATATCGCCGAGACACCAGACATATTCCCAGTCTCCCTGCGCGTCGTTGAGGACGGTTTCGAACGCTGTCAGGTTGGCGTGGATATCGGAAATGACAAGGATTCGCATAGAATTAGAGTGCCTGTACGATTGGTAAAGATAGGGGAAACCCGCAAGTCAATTGTCCTGATCATAGCACGCAAACGCCGAAAACGCGCATGAATATCCCAAGAGTAAGGTGTAAAGCAGGGTGGTCGGTGGTCTGGCTGGTGGCGCTGGTGCTGGTGTCTGCGTGTGTTCGGTCTGCGCCTGAGCCGACCTTCACCCCCATTCCGCGCCCGATCGAGCCAACCCCGACCGATCTCGCGCCCGTCACCCCGACGACGACACCGCCGCCTTACCCCTGGACAGATGAAAATGCTGTGCTGAGCGGCTTGTGTTTCGAGTCGGTCTACGATGCTGCCGGGCGCGTGTTCACACTGCGCACGCCGGAGGAGCTGAACACACTGTTCGATCTGGCGGATAACAGCCGTCTGTGCCGCCAGCCGGTGCGCCGCGCCGAGTTCGACTTCAGCGGCGGGCGCGTGCTGATCGGCTTGTGGAGCCGTGGGCGCGGCTGCGATGCGCGGCACGTCGTCACCGATGTGCGCCGCGACGATGTGGCGCGCTTCTTCTCGATCAATGTGCGGCTGGTCACCGAAGGTGACTGCAATTATGAGCTGGTGCAGCCGTTCTGGATCGGCGTCGGCGGGCTTGAAGGCTATGACATCCGGCTGATCGAAAGCCCGGCTTCGGACTAATCGATGCAGCGGGCTGACAACTCATTGTGAAGGGGTCAGCCCGTCATCCAGCGTCTCGTCGCGGTGAAAATGCAGGTGACCCAGCGCTTCTGGCGGGGCAGGCATCGGGTTTTCCCAGTAGACGGGGCGCACGAATGACGAGATTCCCTCTCGCTTCATCCGCTCCAGCGCGTATTCCCATTCCTGCTGCACATATTTGGATTTTGAAGCCGCTGTTGACCAGAACAACTGAAAAATATCCGCTTCGTCGATCATCTCCAGCAGCCGGTTGTTCCAGTTTTCGCCGCTGCGAAGCGTGACCGCATCCCGCAGATAGGTCATGCCCAGCGCCTTGTAAACCCGTTCGACGCGCTCGACGATCGACGTGTCGCGGTGGCTGTAGCTGCAAAAGATCGCCTGATACGGCTTGGCGGTCGTCGGCGTGGGTTTGCTGGCGGGCTGCCCCGTCGTCACAGCCGCGCTGCTGCTCGCCTGCGCCACATAGACACTCAGCGGCAGATCCGCAGCGATCACCCCTTCCACCGTGAACGTGATCACGCCGTTGACCGACTGGTTCACCGGCGCGCTGCTGGCACGCATCTTGAAGTCGAATCGATGCCAGTCCTCAAAAAAATACTGGCTGACGCTCGGCGGGTTGAACTGAAATCCCTCCAGCGCCGGCGTGGCGGTGATCAGCGCACCTTCACGGATCGCCTGGCTTGCTCCTTCAGAAACCGTGCGGATGTCGCGAAGATCGTAGTCTCTGAACTGCTCGCCCGCGTCCGAAGCGACCTGGCTCGCCGCGCTCACTTTGTAGACATAGGCCCGCAGTGGGACCCAGACCTGAGGCGAGACCTCTTTCAGCGTGTAACTCGAAAACTCGATCGGTTCGCTCGGCGCAGGTGCGATCGGCTGAGAGGGCAGTGGCGCTTCTGGCAGTCTGCCGCGCGGCGGTTCGGACGGCATGGTGGGCGCAGGCTCGACAGCGCTTTCGTTGGGTCGGCGTTCGGGTGTGGCTGCTTCCAGCAGATCATCCGGGATGCTGCGGAAGATGCCCTCATCCTCTTCTTTTTCAGGCATGCTGCTGCCTTTGAACAGCCGCCGGCGAATGTCCGCCACGGCGGCGGGGATGTCGGCAGCGCTGCGCACTGTCGATCGCGGCACGGAAGTCAGGCGCTCCGCCGCAGCGGCGAAGGCAGGCGAGGACAGCGCGCCGGGCGTCTCGATGATCTGGACGTAATCGGCGGCATCCGCCAGCATCAGGAAATCCATGCCGCTGCCCTGTGTCAGCACCACCTCGATCATGCCGCCGTACTCGGCGGTCAGCGCCGATTCCAACTGCTTTGCCAGGCTTTCGCCCTCGCTTCCCGCGTACAACACTGCGATCAGCGCCATGAGT
>SZPD01000206.1 GCA_030263515.1 Anaerolineae bacterium CFX9
GTCCCCAGCCCGGCGCAGAGCACGATCGACAAGCTGCTGCGAGAGAAGATCGAGTCGCTTCTCAACACGCTTTCCCCGCGGGAAGCGCGCATTCTGCGGCTGCGCTTTGGTCTGCATAACGGGCGCAGTCATACGCTGGAAGAAGTCGGGCAGAAGTTCGGCCTGACGCGAGAACGTATCCGCCAGATCGAAGGGCGCGCGCTGCGCCGCCTGCGTCATCCACGCCGCAGCCGCCAGCTTCGCGATTACCTTCAGTAGGGCAGGTCCCCTCTTTCCCGGCGCTCATCTGACCCAACTTATTCTGCCCCCGGCATCGAACGGGGGCATTTTTGTATACCGGTTGTGGCTCAACGCCGCCGCACGGAATCGCAGGTCATGCTGACCTGTGGTATCTTCGCAGCATTCACGTCCCGATCGATGACAGAATGGAAACAAGACGATGCAAAGTCTCTGGAACGATGATGAGGCCCGCGCCTTTAGCGGCGATCTCGGTCAGCGAGTCTACACCTCGCGGCTGTTGGGGCGGAACCCGGCGCTGGTCATGCATGGCGGCGGCAACACGTCCGTCAAGAGCCATGTGACCGACCTGTTCGGGCGTGAGCAGGATATCCTGTATATCAAGGGCAGTGGATGGGACCTCGAAACGATCGAGCCACAGGGGTTTTCGCCAGCCCGTCTGGAGTATCTGCGTGAGCTGGCGAACCTGGAGCATCTGACCGACCTCCAGATGGCGAACGAACTGCGCTGCGCCCTGATCGATGCCAGCGCGCCGTCGCCCTCGGTCGAGGCGATCCTGCATGCCATCATCCCGCACAAGTTCGTCGATCATACGCATGCCGACGCGATCGTCGCGCTGACCAATACGCCGGACGGACGGGCGCATATCGAGCGCGTCTTCGGCGATGAGGTCGTGATCATCCCGTATGTCATGCCCGGCTTCAAACTGGCGCGGCTGTGCGCGGAGATGTTCCCTCAGCAGGCGACTGCACGCACGCAGGGCATGATCCTGCTCAACCACGGCATCTTCACGTTCGGCGAGACGGCGCAGGAAGCCTACGAGCGGATGATCGCGCTGGTCAGCCGAGCAGAAGCCTACCTCGCCGAGCGAACGACGCCGGCAGTCTACCCCGTCCGCCGCGATCCCGCGCCGCAGCGCGCTGAACTGGCCGCCTTCCGTCAGCAGGTGTCACAAACGGCGGGCTTTCCGGTCATCATGACAGCCCATCAGGACGACGCAGCGCTCGGTTTTGCTCAGCAGGGCGATCTCAGCGCGGCGCAGCGCGGCCCGCTGACGCCCGATCATGTCATCCGCACCAAGCGCCTGCCGCTGATCGGACGCGATGTGGACACCTATGCCGGGGACTACCGCGCCTACTTCGAAGCGCACGCCAGCCGGAGCGCCACGCCGCTGACGATGATCGATCCCGCCCCGCGCGTCGTTCTCGATCCGGCATGGGGGCTGATCACGATCGGCCGCACCGCCAAAGAAGCGCGCATCGCCGAGGACATCTATCGCCATACGATGACTGTGATCGGGCAGGCGGAGCAGCTTGGCGGCTATCGCGCGCTGCCCGCTGAAGACATCTTCGACGTGGAGTATTGGGATCTTGAACAGGCAAAGCTGCGCGCCGCGGGTAAACCAGCGCCATTTGCGGGCGAGATCGGCCTGGTGACGGGCGCTGCCAGCGGGATCGGCAAAGCCTGTGTCGAGGCGCTGCTGGCGCGCGGAGCGGCCGTCGTCGGGCTGGACATCAATCCGGCGATTGCGAGCCTGTTCAGCCGCCCCGATTATCTCGGCATCGCCTGCGACGTGACTGACGAAGCGCAGCTTGCCGAAGCGCTGGAGCAGACAGCGCGGCGCTTTGGCGGGCTGGATATGCTGGTGCTGAACGCGGGCATCTTCCCGCCCGGCACGCCGATCCGCAGCCTGACGCTCGCCGAGTGGGACAAGGTGATGCGCGTCAACCTCGACGCCAACCTGTGCCTGATGCGCGAGTCGCACCCGCTGCTGAAGTCCGCGCCGCGCGGCGGCAGGATCGCCATCGTCGGCTCAAAGAACGTGCCTGCGCCGGGGCCGGGCGCGGCGGCCTATTCCGCCTCGAAAGCCGCGCTGACCCAACTGGCGCGCGTCGCCGCGCTGGAATGGGGGGCAGACGGCATCCGCATCAACACGGTTCATCCGAATGCCGTTTTCGATACCGGGTTGTGGACAGAAGAAGTGCTTGCCAACCGGGCCAAACACTACGGACTGAGCGTGGAAGCCTACAAGACCAACAACGTGCTCAGGGTAGAGGTCACCAGCCGCGATGTGGGCGAACTCGTCGCCGAGCTGTGCGGCGCGGCGTTCTCCCGCACGACGGGCGCTCAGATTCCGATCGACGGCGGCAACGACCGCGTGATCTGATAGACGCTGTCTCACGCCGCCAGGGATTCTCCCCGTGCGCAGGCTGATTTTCCTGATCGGCTGTAACAGAAGCGCGCAGATGCGTGAATAAGACTACAGCCAACAGTACTGGCGGCCATGAGGACAACGTGATGAAGCGACCTTCCCGTCTGCGCGCGTATATCGAGCGCGACGCGGGCGCGCTGATCGGCGTGCTGCGCCTGTATCTTTCGCGGGCGGGCATCACCGATCAACCGCTGGAATCCGCAGCCAACGACCTGCTCAACGATGTGATCGTCGAAGCGCTGGCGCACGAAAGCCGTTTTCGTGACGATGGGCAGCCGCGCGCCTGGATGCTGGGCATCGCTGCCAATCTGATCCGGCGTCGCCAGGCAGAGCAGATCCGCCGCAACCAGCGCGAACCGCTGGCGCGCGATCTGTTCGCCGATGAAGCCCTGCTCAGCGACGATGAACTGTTCGACCGCGTGGCGTCGCTGGCTGGATCGGCTGAGGATGACCCGGCCGTCGTGAGCGAGATCAACGCCATGCTGGGGCAGCTCTCGCTGGATGATCAGCAGGTCATCCGGCTGGCGGTCTTCGCCGGGATAGATGGCGAAGCGCTGGCTGGCGCGCTCGGAACCACGCCCGGCGCAGCGCGCGTCCGCCTGCACCGCGCACTCGGCAGGTTGAAACAGGTCTATGGAAAGGCGATCCAGGATGCGTAACCTACGCGAACGCGAAAAACTGCTCTTTCGCTACAGCAGCGCGCTCGAAAGCGGCGATTTCGTCACCATCAACGCCATCCTGCGCGCCGCGGAAGACGACGCTGACCTGATGCGCATGATCGATGAGCATCACGCCGCGCTGACGACGGAAGCTGAACTCACGCTGCCTCAACTCAGTCGAAACGGACAATCAGAGGACAGATCCATGCTCAAGTCTATGCCTGTGCAAACTACCCTGCGCGATACGCGCCATGCCAGCTTTTCATGGAGCTACGCGCTCGTCTCCGCCGCGGTGATCGCGATGGTCGTGTTCGGCGCTGCATTCTTCTCCGGACTCCCGGAAGGCGAGAACACAGGGGCAGCCCTGCTCCAGCAGGAATCCGAAACACCCACCCCCGCGCCGCTGATGACCGCGACGCCTCTCCCGACCGCCGTCCAGCCCGCGAACGTGAGCGCCGTCGCTGAACTGGCGACGTATCTGCCCGCCATCGGTACAGGGAATTTCCTCAGCCTGTGCAGCGTCACCTCGCCGGATGTGATCACCAGTGTGCAGACGAGACCCGGCGTGCTGTCAGACTGGCGCGTGGTCGGCTACCTGCCCGCCAATACCACAGTGGATGTGATCGAGATCGTCATCGACGAGTTCGGCGTGTGGTACTTCGTCGTGGTCGATCTGGGCGCGCAGCGCGTCCAGGGCTGGGCGCGGGAAGATCAGTTTACCGGCACGGAAAACTGTGTGAGACCGGAGGGCGATCAGATCATCTCCGGTGTGCCGGGCGATGTTCGAGGGAATGCTGCGCTGGAATATCGCGTTGAACCGGGCGATACACTGCTGAGCATCGCGGTGAGATTCCGGCTCGGCGTGGATGCGCTTGATCAACTGCGCGAGATGAACGGGCTGACCAGCGACAGCGATCTGCGCGTGGGCATGGTGCTGTCCATTCCGGCAGTGCAGGACGTGATACAGATTGAACTTGTGCCAACGGAAATGGCCCCGACCGTGACGCCTCTCGACATCACGCCGACCGCTACGCCGATCGGAGCGTGAGGGGACTGGCAGACCGAACGATAAGCATCTCATCCCCTGCCTGCTGTGTGGGCAGGGGATTTATTGTGCATTCCCTTAAGCAGCGCTGTGATGAGCCAATAAGACGCTAATCGAGACTGCCCATGTCGTCCTCGGTCAGCGTCATGCCGAGGATGTTGTAACCCGCGTCCACATGCATCACTTCGCCTGTCACCGCCGAGCCAAGATCGCTGAGCAGGAACAGCGCTGCCGCGCCAACTTCTTCCTGCGTGACCAGCTTGCGCAGCGGAGAGGCTTTCTCGCTGTACTTGAGCATCAGCCGGAAGCCCGGCACGCCCGCCGCCGCCAGCGTCTTGATCGGCCCGGCGCTGATGGCGTTGACGCGGATCCCTTTGCTGCCCAGATCATTGGCGAGATAGCGCGTAATCGTCTCCAGCGCAGCTTTGGCGACCGCCATGACGTGATACTTCGGCATGACCTTCTCGCTGGCGTAGTACGTCAGGCTGACGACGCTGCCGCCGTTCTCCATCAGCGGCTCAGCGCGTTTCGCCATCGCGATCAGGCTGTAGGCGCTGATATCGAGCGCCAGCTTGAATCCATCGCGCGAGATATCGACGAACCGCCCGCCCAGGTCCTCACGATTGGCGTAGGCGACACAGTGGACGAGCGCGTCGATCCTGCCATAGCGCGCCCTGACCTTGTCAAACAGCGCATCGAGCTGCTCATCATTGGTCACGTCACACTGTTCGACAAAATCGCAGCCGATTTCCTGCGCCAGCGGGAAAACGCGCTTTTCCAGCACTTCCCCGGCATAGCTCATCAGGATAGTTGCGCCTTCATCGTGCAGCCGCTTGATGATGCCCCATGCAATCGAGTTCTTGTTGGCGACGCCGAAAACCAGCGCCACCTTGCCGTCCATAAGTCCCATCGGCATATACTCCCGGTTTGGTTCAGAATAGTCTGTCTGTACAACTTTAACACGCGCGCGCGGAAAAAGAGACGGTTTCGCGGGGGATCCGGCTGTGAACAGATAAAACAAATGTTCTGTTTTTAAAGCGATTCGTGGTATAATTCGGTATACTCCAATCGATCTTTCAGACGCGGGAGTTTCCCTCATGACCCTGCCCAGAAAACCCGGCGACGGGACTTACGACCTCGATCATATCTTCGGCAATTCTGTCGTGGTGGCTCCAGAACGGCTCGGCGTGGTGGTCGGCGGATCGCTCAGCAAGGGGCTGACGATCAAGCTGGATGCCGATCAGCCGATCGAGGATTTAGCCGTCGGGCGGTACGTCGTCGTTGAAGGGGATCGCAAACGCTTCTTCTGTATGATCACCGATGTCGCCCTGGACAACACCAACCCTGAAATTCAGAGCAATCCGCCAGATATTTCTGACCCGTTCCTGCGCGCCGTCTACACCGGGACGACCGCTTACGGCAAGGTTCACATGCAGCCGATGCTGACCATCGAGAATGACGATCTGGCACAACCCAAGCCCGTCAAGACGATTCCGGGGCATTTCATGACGGTGCGCAATGCCACTGTCGAGGATGTCAACGCCGTCTTTGGCAGCGAGGATGCCGATCACTTCTACATTGGCGAGCCGCTTGAGCTGGAGACGACGCAGATCAACCTGCGGCTGAGCCGGATGGTCGAGCGTTCGGTCGGCGTGTTCGGCAAGAGCGGCACGGGAAAGAGCTTTCTGACGCGCCTGCTGCTGGCGGGCGTGATCGTGCGAGACAAAGCCAGCGCGCTGATCTTCGATATGCATAATGACTATGGGCGCGCCGTCAAGGACGAAAGCGGAACACGCGCCAGAGGTCTGAAGGATCTGCTGAACGACAAGATTCGGATCGTCAGCCTTGATCCGGAGTCGTCTCGCAAGCGCGGCAGCCCGCCCGATCTGGAGATGCGCCTGAGCTTTCAGGATATCGAGCCGGAAGACCTGGAGATGCTGCGCGAGACGATGAATCTCTCCGACGCCATGATCGACGCCGCGCACACGCTCCGCAAGCGCTGGGGTCGCCGCTGGGTGGAAACTCTGATCAACGCTGGGGCGGATGAATTTGATGAGATCGAAGCCAATACGCCCACCCGCGCCGGGACGCTCGCCGCGCTTCAGCGCCGGTTGCAGCGTTTTGAACGCTGGAGCTTCCTGACGCCGGACGAATCGACTGATATCGTCGATCAGATCATGCATATGCTGGACAAGTACAGCGTGGTGCTGGAATTCGGACGCTTTGGCAATTCGCTGGAAGCCTATATCCTGGTCGCCAATTATCTGACGCGGCGCATCCACGAAAAATATGTGGACAAGATGGAGCGCGCGCTGGGCGAAAAGATCAATGAGCCGCGCCAACTGATGATCGTGATCGAGGAAGCGCACAAATTCCTCGATCCGCGCATCGCCAGCCAGACGATCTTTGGCACGATCGCCCGCGAGATGCGCAAGTACAACGTGACGCTGCTGATCGTCGATCAGCGCCCCAGCGCCATCGACGAGGAAGTGATGAGCCAGATCGGCACGCGCGTCACGGCGCTGCTGGACAATGAAAAGGACATCAACGCCGTGCTGACGGGTATCAGCGGCGCAGCCAGCCTGCGCGAGGTGCTGGCCCGGCTGGATACCCGTCAGCAGGCGATCATCATCGGTCATGCCGTGCCGATGCCCGTCGTGGTCAAGACGCGCACCTACGACGAGGAGTTCTATCAGGCGATCATGAATGACAGCTACAGTGGAAAGCCGGTGATGAACGAGCCGCGCAGCCGGATCGGGCGCAACGGCGAATCGCGCCGCATCCGCTGAACGGGGCGAAATCGTGCCCCCCAACCGAACCCAGCTTTACGACTCAGCGCCATACGCAGAACTGCTAAGCGTGCTGCTGCGCCAGTATCGCCGCCCACTGCTGGCGCGCGGCGTGCCGATCAGCGATGCCGACGCCGATCAGATGGCGGCTGCCATCGCCGAAGGAAAACCGGCGGGCGATCGGCACGATGCGATCATCCGCGCGCTCAGGGATGCCGTTGCCGAGAGCGAAGGCGTGCTGAGTGGTTGGGGGCTGACGTTTGCGCAGTCGCTTGATACCCCGATGGATGCCATCCCTGGCTGGGAATCGACTGCCGAATTCCTCGCCCTCGCCGAACAGAAAGCCAACGCCGAGCTGCGGATCGCAACTGGCGCGGCGCTGCTGGTGGCGATGGGCGATAAAACGTATGCAGCGCATGTGCTGACGCTGATCGAGCGCGAACGGCGCAGCGGCGAGATCGATCTCGATACGGTGATCGCCCGGCGGGCGCTGATCAGCCGCAGCGGGGTGAATCCGCGCGATCCTGACTGGCTGGAGCAGGCGAAAACCTGGGCGCATACCCCCTGAACGCTGCGCGAGACGACGCACAGCAGCATTAAGGTAAAAAACATACAGCGCGGGAAGCTGAACGAGCGACTTCCCGCGCTGCTGTGTCATCCATCGCCCTGCGCTAGGGAATAGGGGTGTTCGTCGGCGTCGGCGGATCGCTGGGACGCGGCGGACGGGTGTTGGTGGGCAGCGGCGTATTTGTCGGAACAGGGGTGTTGGTGGGCA
>SZPD01000207.1 GCA_030263515.1 Anaerolineae bacterium CFX9
CTGGTCATCAGCCAGAAGACGAACGCCACCAGCAGAACACCCGTTGCGCGCGCCAGCGGATAGCCGCGATCGGGCAGGCCGCCCAGAACCCGCAGACACAGGGGCAGCGCGGCAGCGCCAGCAGCAGTCACCAGCGCCCACCAGCTCAGGACGATCCAGCCCTCACGGGCGATCCAGTCAAACAGCATAAGTCATCAGCATCCTGTGTAATGCCCGTCAGCCCTGCTGCTGAGCGACCAGCTCAAGCGGCGCGGCATCACGGTTGACCTGATAAATCACTGAGCCTTCCGTCCGGAATGCCACATCGAGCAATCCCATCTCGACCATATCCTCAAATTTTGCCAGCCCCTCAGTGCCGTAATGGGCGCGCTCATACAAGCCGACAATGATATAGGTCACATCGTAATGCCGCAGCATACGCCATGCGACCCCGATATTGGTCGTCTCGTAGAAGGCATGCACATTGGCATTGCGCATTTCCACCATGCGCCCCATCGGATCGAAGGTGCGCTGCTGCCGCTGATGGAAGTTCCAGCCCAGCACTGCCGGAAGTCCGGTGTAGATCGAGATACGCCCGTTCCAGCGATACTGCGTGTCGCTTCCCAACCCTTCAATGATGGTCGGCGTGCCCTGCACATTGTCCTGAAGCCAGCGGATCATCTCAAAATCTTCCGCCAGCGTAAACGGGGCCAGCGATGGATCGGCGGCAACCCGGCGGGGGTCCCCTTCCCAGAGCGTGGCATAATTCATGAACTCGATCCCATCGAGTGTCAGCGGCTGTTCCCGATCGAAGCGGTATTCAGCCTTGCCGCGCGTTGCCATGACCGGGAAGAGTGATGCCACCGCAACCAGCAGTACCAGCACCATCGTCCACGGAACGCGAATACTGGCGCGCCAGCGCTCGCTCGCCCGCCAGAGCAGCGCAAACGCCACCCCGCCAACGACACTCCACAGCAGCCAGACCTGCATGTAGAACTTGAAGACGGTGTTCTGCCTGCCGATATCGCCATCCAGCACGATGTACTCGACGCCCAGCGTCAGCCCCAGTCCCAGCCCGAACAGCGCGAGCGCATACTGCATAACCCGCGTCTGGTTGGCGCGGAAGAACAGGATCGCCGTCCACACCAGCAGCGGCAGGACGATCAGCGTCACCTGATAACTGAGCATTGCCAGGACGACAGAAGCCGCCAGCAGCGACACGATGATGATCGCGCCTGCCAGCAGCAGCCCGGCTGTGCCGCGCAGTGAACGCACCCGAACACTGCGGAACCAGCGCCCGGTATCCCACACCAGCAGCGAAGTGACCAGGAACAGGAATAAGCCGTGAATATCAAGAAAAGCCCAGATGGGGGATTTGCCATCCGTCCACGGGCGCACACTGCTGTATCCCGTTCCAAACCAGGTTGTGAACGGCAGACAGGTGATGAACGTCAGGACGACAAAACCGCCGGCATACAAGCCCAGGCTGATGAGCGAGCGGCGGTTGATCCGCCGATGCGCCAGCCACCATGCAAATCCCAGTCCCGCCACGCCGAGCAGCATGTACGTGATCCAGTCCCAGGTATTGGTGGCGCGCAGCAATCCGACCGTCGCCGCGCCGATCAGGAGCGCGAAGAAACGCGCATCACGACGCCGTTTGTCACCGCCCGCCAGCAGGATCTCGCTGAGCAGGAAAGCCGCTGCAAACAACTGCATGGGCATGCTGATCATGTGCGCGTGCAGATCGCCATAGATGAACGTGAACATCGGCATTTCTGTGATCGCGCCGCCTTCGACACCGGGAGTCTCGGCATAGACGCGGCTGGGAGCCCAGAACCAGCGATCAGCGCTGATATGCAACTGCTGGCCGTTGATGACCGCAACGATGCCGCGCGCAACACTGGCGACGATATCCGCCGCGTTGTCCAGCTCATAGCGCAGTCGATCGCCCAGACGCCCTTCAGAAGCCCGCATCATGAGTTCAAGGCGGGCGCTCTCGGAAGGCGTTTCTCCGGTTTCGAGCGCGTATTCCTGCACAAGGAACTGCTCCAGCCCTTCAGGCCGGGTGTAGCCGCCGAGATTTGCCAGCCCGGTCAGCGCAACGCGCGGCGTATCCAGGTTGCCCATCACCACAGCCAGCATCAGGGCAGCGATCCCTGCAACCCAGGGATTGCCAAGCCGCCGCCAGCGCGCGGGCTGCGAAGCCTGCCCGTCTTCCGGCGAAGCGGGATCATCGGGCTTGTTCAGCTTCTCACGCAGTGCGCTCACGATAGTGAAGGCGATGCTGAACGCGCCGATCCCCGTCGCGGCAAAAAGCGTCGGCAGGATCAGATTGTAGGCAATGGACGAGACCATGCCGAGCAGCAGAACGGGCGCGCCGACGATCACATAACCGAAGTAGTAGTAATTGATATAGCCGCCGGCATACCACGGATCATACGGCGGAAAGATCGTGCTGCGCAGGACGGCGTTGAAATAAGCGACATCCATCGGCTTTTCGCCGCCGAAACCCGTCACCCAAAGATCAGGATTGGTCAGGCGGATGAACAGCATCAGGCAGAACGCAGCCAGCGTGATGCCTTCGATCGCCAGCAGGCGCTTCCAGTGACGGCGCACCCAGCCCGCAAACGAATCGGGTGAGCGGCGCACGAGAAAAACACCCAGCGCCAGGATGACGAGCATAGCGCCGGCAATCCCAACCTGCGACCAGACGGGGATACGAACGCTGGCGAGATACCATGTGCCCCACCCGGCAAGGAACATGCCGGTGAATTTCGCGAACGAGTAGCCGCGATCCGCCAGTCCGGGCAGCACGGCGAACAGCAGCGGAAAGGTCACCCAGCCGAACATCATGATCACCAGCCACCAGATGACCACACTGGCGATCTGGTTGGTATTGACGATGCTGTCGATATGGAAGCGATCTGACCATGTGCCGCCGGAATACTGGATCTCAGCCATTTCCGAGGTCAGCATGAGCTGCGTGGGGGCGCGGTCGGCCTGTTCTGAACTCAGCTCATGCACGCCCACCAGCGTCGGATCACAGTAATACAGCTCCGGGTTTTCCGGGCAGTTCCGGTAAAGCGGCGCATCATAGACCCGCGTGATCGGCACACTGTACAGCAGGCTCTCCACGTAATCCGGGTCATAATCATCCCCACGCCTGAAGATGAAAACGACCGGATGATCGTAGACGCTGAATGCTTCTTCAGACTCGAATTCGTTCAGCCATTCCGGCGAGTCGTAAATCGGCAGATGCTGATCCGAAATGCGCAGGGGGCCCAGCTCGAAGGTCTCCTGGAAAACAGCAACCAGTTCGTAGCCCAGTTCGCCGCTGAACAGCCAGTCGTAGTAGGCATTGGTCAGCGGCCAGCGCAGTGGATTCCGGCTGAGGGTATCGTAGAAGCGGTTGCTGCTGATGCCGATGTAATCGCTGTTGTTGAGCGTCAGCAGCAGGCGCTCGCGCTTGGCTTCATCGTCCGCATAAACGATATTCTGCTCATAGCCGGTCACCAGCCCCCACCACGGATCGCGTCCATTACAGTCACGCGAGTCGTGGATCAGCCCCGGTGGCGGATTATCCGCCAGCGTAACCCCCAGCGGCAGGGTGCAGACTTTGGTCGGCACAGGGTCGTCCCACGCGCCTTCCCACGTGAAAATTGTGCCACCGCTGACGACCGGTCCCCCGCTGACCAGCTCGATATAGAAGCGATATTCTGTGCCAGCCGTCACTTCAAACGGCGCGTCCAGCGGGATATCCAGGGGATCCCCGGCAATACTGGTAGTGCGCGTCAGATTCTGGTCGATCATCGCCGTGGCCAGAACCTGTGTATCATCGCCCGTGCGGATCTCGATGCGCAGCACTTCGTTATCGGGATCATCAAGCGGGTCGCCCAGGTGCGGCGCATGAATCATCGAAACAATCCCGTCCGCCGGGGCGACAAAGCGTTCGTTGTACGAATTCATGCCCAGGGTCGTATCCCAGCGCGTCAGCCGGTTGACCAGATCCTCATTCGATGCGCGCGTGGCAAAATTGTTCGGGATCGGGATCTGCATGAGCGGAACCCGCTCATCCGCGCCATCGATACGCATGGCGAAATCGCCCGGTACATTTTCCCAGACCCAATGCCCCGCCTGAACGCGCGTCAGCATATTCCGGTAGATGTTGGTGAACATGGCCGCCCACAACATCGTGAAACCGACGACACCGACCGCCGCCAGCCAGCCAAAACGAACGCGCCACGCTCCATGACGCCCGTTCGATTCGGCCAGCCTTCTTCTGCCTGATCGGATCAGCGCGACCATGCCCCAGGCTGCCAGGACGGCCAGCGCAGGATAGATCGGGATGAAGTAGCGCATGGTCGTCACCCACTGGCGACCCATATAGCCGAAGTAGACAGCCACCCACGCCACAAGGATCAGATTGAGCAGCGCGCCGGGCTTGCCGCGGATGATGCGCCAGAGCGCAAAGGCGAAGGCGATCCAGCCTGCCGCGCCAAAGGCGATTCCCATACCCCAGAGCACCATATTCTGGAAGGGGAAAAGATATGGCGTGCGCGCCACCCACTGGAAATTGGGCGGGCTATCGGCATCACCGCGCACCAGCGTCTGCGCCGTCGCCAGGTCTTGCAGCCAGCGTGGATTGAGCGACAAGCCGAATACACCCGGTCCCATAAAGGCGTATGGGTTGGTCAGGCGGAAGACGACGATCGTCGCGACAGCAGCGATGACGACGCCGAGGATATGACGGGCGAGCATTCGTTCGCGGACGCCGGGCGCCAGATGCCGGTCAAGGATTGGCAGAAGCTGGACGATCGTCGCAAGCCCCAGCAAACCGACGAGAAAAGCAAGATTGATGCGGCTGGCGATCGCCGCGCCAAACACCACGCCAAAGAAAAGATAATCGCGCAGGCGGCCTTCACGCTGCACATAGACCGCTGCCAGAATGCTGAGCGCCGCGAACAGGTTGCTCATGGCATCGGTCGTGCCGAAGTGCGCCAGTTGAATGGAAAAAACCGTGCCGGTATAGATGCCCGCAGCCAGAATCCCCACCCAGCGGCCGTGCAGCTTGCGCCCGATCAGAAAGGCGGCGACGATCACCCCCATCTCAGACGCTGCCGAGAGGAAGCGCCAGACGAGATGAACACCGTCATACTGCCGCCAGGGCGCGCCGACATATTCCGCCCAGCGCGCTTCGCCGGTCAGGGGTGCGAGGATGCTGTGGGCAACCCACTCGGACACGCTGACCAGGATTTCCGCGCTGCCCCGCGCCGCAAACAGCGGCAGCGTTCCGTACACATACATTCCATGCCCGGCATTGGCGTTGTGCGGATTGAGCGTCGAGCAGTAAGCGTCAAAGTAGGGGCCCATGCCGCCGGAATCCGGATAGCGCTCAATGCATGTGCTGATCTGCTGCTGACGTTCCAGCTCGCCGCCGCTGGGATTCAGATTGCGTCCCAGTCCCTGCGCCACATCCGTCAGAAAGCGCTCATCGGGATGGAGGTGGGTAAAATCGTCCCAGTTGATGCCGACATAGCGGAAATAGCCGCCGATCAGCATGAAAGCCACCATCAGCAGGGCAGCGAGCGCATCACTGCGGCTTACGGCGAGCAGCCGGGTACGCGGCTGCGCCCGGCTGGAACCTGCGGCAGGCGGCAGCACACCGCCCAGACTATTCATGCTTGTTTCCTGCATGCGTTTTTACCTGAATGTACCTGTGATCCCGGTTGCAGAGCGGCAGCAGCGAAGTTGTGCCGGTCTGCCCATCCGAGGCATCCGGCGATCTTACACCACTTCCTCATCAAATCCTCAGTTTTGTCAGGCTTGCCTGACAAGTATGCCCGCAGACCCCGCCCCATCAGCCGCCGCGCAGACGCATCAGCGCGTCATAGCCATCAACGCCAAGCGCCGGAACGCGATAGAGCATGTAGCGATCCTCCGGCATGCTGGTCGCCATTTCCTGAGCAAAACCGTTCGGGAAAAGCTGGCGCAGCGTGGCTTCGGCATCCGTATCGAGGATGTTGTAGTAGAACAACATGTCCTGGTCAATATTGAGCCGGTAGGCATCCGCCCGGTTCGGCGCGTTGGCGACAAAATCCAGAATGTTCTGATACGACGGGATGGCGTTGGGATAATCGAACAGTCCGGCTGAAAGCCCCAATGCGCGATGATCCCACCAGTACGGATAGGAAATGACAAAAACATTGCCGAAACCCGGCCCGGTTTCAGCAAAACTGCGCATGACCGCCCCGGCGTCGCTGTATGGCAGCGCGCTGAGCCGGTACTCTCGATCATAGTCCACGAAATAGAGGCGTGCATTGGCAAGGTAGCTCCCCGCGAGCAGGCCAGCCGCAGCCACAACCATCACCACTTTGCCCGTCAGCCCGCCGAGCATGCGCTGGAGCGCTTGCAGGATCAGCGCCAGCGCAAACGCCGCATACAGATAGGCGATCGGCAGGGTTCCGCTCATCCGCGTGAAACTGGGATTCTCGATCGGATAGGCAATGGAAAGCGCGGAGGGCATCAGCAGGATCAGGAAGGCGGTCGGCAGCATCCAGTCGGTCACACGACGGCGGCGGATCATCCGCGCCCCCCACGCCGCCGCGCCAACGATCAGCAGGCCGCCCGTGATCGCGTCAAAAGCCGCCTGGTTCGGGTAATTCTGGAACCAGCTCACATCCCCTTTCCAGTTGAACATCAGCAGCGCATTGCGGATGTTGTTGGCAAGCACAGGGAAATTCTGATTGAAGGCGGTCAGGCGTTCCTCAAAGGATGCGGGACGATAGATCAGGTTGCCATTCTCATCGGTCGTCTGTGTGATCTCATCGCCGAAAATGCGCCCGGAGGTGCGCCGCCAGTAGTCTTCAGGATACTGAAGTGAATATCCAAACAGCGGCACAAAGATGACAAACGCGGTGATCGCCACGATCGCGAAACCGATCACCAGATTGGATCGCCGTGCCGCGTTCCGCACATAGAACAGCAGCCCCCACCCGACACCAGCGGCGATCACGAACGGAACCATCCGGATGACCTGGTAACTGTACAGCCCAAAACCAAGCGTCACGCCAGTCAGGATCCAGTCCCAGCGGCGTCCTGTGCGGAGCGCCCGCATCAGGAAGATCAGGATCAGCGACAGGACGATCGGTGTGAGGACGATCCGTTCACCGATTCGGCTGATGATGACATGCCAGTAGCTCACGGCGACCATACCCGCCAGCAGCAGCCCGACCAAAGTGCCGAAGCTGCGGCTTTTATCCCCCGCCGCCACACGTCCAAACCAGAACAGGATAGGGATGGCGAGAATACCCTCAATGGCGTTCAGCAGTTTGAGCGTATAGAAATCGAGCGTCAGCCCCGGCAGGCTGGCAAAGGCAGACAGCAGATAGAACTGCGCGGCTTCGCGGCCGCCGTTGCCCGCAAAGAAGATATCCGATGCGCCCAGCGAAACACGGTAGCTGTCACGGAGCATTTCGACGTGATCGCTCGTCATCTCGCGTGGGATCAGATCAAGATCAGTCAGCCGGAAATAAGCGCCAACCGCCATGATGACGATCAGCGCGATGAATGAAAATGAGATGCGCGTATGGCGCAGGCTGGCGATCCGGCGGCTCAGCGCGCTGAACATGCTGACTGGCGTCCAGCCTTCCGGGGCGAACACCCACACCCACATCATGATGCTCATCAGCCAGATCAGC
>SZPD01000208.1 GCA_030263515.1 Anaerolineae bacterium CFX9
CATCTGCATGCGCTGGCGCTGATCTACAAAAGCAATCCGTCCGCATGGATGCCCACCTCAGTCGGCGCGCTCTATAAGCAGTTCTTCCCGGCGCGCTGGCTGATCCAGCGCTATGCCAACATACCGCTCAACATCAAGTTCGGGGATATGCAGGCGGCGCTCGGCAGGCTGGCGGTCCACATCCTCGACACCGGGTTTTCCGCCGCCATCTCGCGTGCAGACGCCATCAAGGCGCTCACCAGCGAAAGTTATCTCCGCGAGGCGCGCGACGCCGGACTGCTGGAAACGCGTGGTGAGTTTGTGCGATTCACCAGCATGCTCTCGCTGGAATTCTTCGCAGCCAGCGTACTTCAGCCTATCGACCTGGCGATGCGCCTCAAGAATGCCGAATTCAATGAAGCGGGGCAGCGGCTCGGTGGAAAGTGGGATCAGGTCGCAATCATGATGGCGGGGATCAGCGCATCCCCGGATGCAGTCGTGCGAGAGATCGCTGAAATCGACCCGTTCCTGGCAGGTATGTGCCTGGCAAGCGGCGTCGAGGTTGCGCGCGGCATCCAGGATGAGATAGGGGCAAGTCTGATGATGTCAGCACAGGGCAAAAATCATGGTGAACGTATTTCCGCTGTCAAAGCGTTGAGCGCCATCGGACGGCGTACCTCGATCCTGAATCTGCTCCAGGCGATGCGCAGTGGAAGCTGGCGCTCGCGCCGTGCTGCCGCAGACGCGCTTCAGGAAAGCGGCGCGCCCCTGCCCGCGCGGATGCTCGACGGGCTGAGCAGTTGGAATTTTGAAATGACCCCGGCGGTGGAAAGCGTGCTCCGTGAACTGGGAGCAGAGGCGATCCCCGTGCTGATGAGCCTGCTGACGGATGAGGACTGGATACGCCGGCGGGGCGCGACCTGGGCGCTCGGTGTCATCGGAGACCCGGCGGCTGTCCCCGGTCTGGTTGATATGCTGCGCGATCCTGATGTGCTGGTGCGGCGCGAGGCTGTCCTTGCCCTCGGCAAGACAAAAGATACCGCCACCGTCAGCTATCTGCTGCCGCTGCTGCACGATGTTGACCGAATCGTGCGTTATACCGCCGCGGATGTACTGGTCAGGCTGGGCGAAAGCTCAATACCGGGTCTGATCGAAGCCTTGAGCGACGAATTTGATGAGGTTCGGGCGACTGCGGCTTCTGCGCTCGGCGCGATGCGCGCGCTGGTCGCAATCGAACCCCTTTCCCGCATGATGGACGATCCCTCCATACTGGTGCGCTGTGAGGTTGCCAAAGCGCTGGGACAAATTGCCGATCCACGTGCGCTGGCGACGCTCATTGAGCTTCTGGACGACAACGCGCGTGTGCCGTGGCATGATATGCGCGTCTGCGATTTTGCGGCCGAGGCGCTGCGCAGCATCAATACCAAGGAAGCCCTGGCCGCGTGGACGATGTGGAAGCGCGGGCAGGATGGCAGCGCGGACGCATCTTCAGAAATCCCCCGCGAGCAGCCACAGCTATCGCCGCTGGAGCGCCGCCAGCGCTTCGATACGCTGGTCGAAAACCTCAACAGCCCAAATCATGAGATACGCTGCGGGGCGCTCATCGCTATGAGCACGTTGGGCGAGCCGGAGGCGGAGCATCATCTGCTGCGCATGCTGCGCGTTGACCCGGAACCGCAGGTTCGGCAGGTCGCGGCGCGCGCACTGGTCAGTTTTCCCACCGATCTGGCGCGGATTGCCCTGCGAGCAGCCCTGCGCGATGACGAAGTGGTCGATTATGCCAAGGACACGCTGATCAGCTTCGGCGCTTTCGCCGTGCCCAGCCTGCTTGAGGCGCTCTATGATACGGAAGCGCTGGCGCGGTACGCCGCCATCGAAGCGCTGATCGCGATCGGTGAAAATAACATCGACGCAGTAAGCGATGAGGGCATTTTTGCAGCGCTCGAATCGATGATCCACGACAGCGAACGCCCGCGCTTCGAGGCGAAAACCATCGGCGAAGCGGCTGAGGACGCCCTGCTCATCCTGCGCGGCACGCCGGAGACGGACACGCTCCTGTTTGAGACCCCAGCCGCCGAGGAAGCGCCCGTTGGCGTCAGCAAAGACAGCGATACGTCGCTTCCGCCCCCGTCTGCTGGCGCAACGGACTGGGTGCGAACCGATCAGCCCGGCATCATCATCGACCTGGATACGCCGGAAGAATCTACGTCGCTGCTGCCTGTAGAAGCGAACATCACCGATACCGTCGATACGCCTGTGGCGATCGATGAAGACACTTCCGTTCTGGAGCCTGCGATCGAAGAAACCAGCCCTGAACTGGAAGCTGTTCTGCCGCCGATCAATGATGACTATACGCCGCCCCAACCCGCCTACAACGATGATTTTGTCCTGCCTCCTTCCGAGAGGGTATGGGAAGAACTCCCTGAGCTGATCGCGCAGATGGAAAGTGACAATTACGTCCTGGCGCGGCGCGCAGCGGCAATCATCCGCTCGGTCGCCTATGCCCAGGCGGAGCTGGCCCAAAAGGCGAAAAAGCCATCCTCGCTGGACACACCTGAAGTCATCAGTATCCTGCAAGCGACGCTGAAATCTGAGGTTCCGCTGGCGCGCTGGGCGGCGATTGAGGCGCTGGCTTATATCCGCAACCGCTCGACCACCGTCAGTCTCCTCGATCTGATCCACGATACAAGCTGGACTTTGCGTCTCGGCGTGGTGCGGGCGCTGGCAGAAATCGCCGATGCCGATGCCCTGCCGGCAGTGATCGAAGCGCTGCGCGATGATCATGGGCTGATCCGTCAGGCGGCCTGCCAGACACTGGGAAGGATCGGCGGCGGCCCGGCAGTAACCGAACTGATCCGGGCGCTGCGCGACGAAGAGACGTTCGTGCGCTGGACAGCGGCAGCCATTCTGGGAGATATGGGCACGCCGGAAGCGGTTCCCGCGCTGATCGATGCCACGCGCGACTACAGCCGGGATGTTCGCTGGTCGGCCGCGGTGGCGCTGGGCAAGATTGGTGACCCCGCCGCTGTACCTGCGCTCGCAGCGCTGCTGCGTGACAAAGCTCGCCCGGCGGGTGAAACACAGCCTGTTCATTACGTGGCAGCAAGGGCGCTGTATCAGATTGGTGTTCCGGAGGCGATACAGCATGTTCGCTGGTGGCGCCGTCATTATCGGCGGTAATACGTTGAGAACGACCGAAGGGTAAACGTCATGCGCCTGTTCATTTCATATGCGCGAACCGACAAGCCGTTCTGTACCACCATTGCAGAGATGCTCGACATCCATGAAGTGTGGTATGACGAGCGTCTTTGGGCAGGGCAGGACTGGTGGCGGCAGATCCTGCGCATGCTGAACTGGTGCGATGCGTTTATCTACCTGCTCTCGCGCACGTCCGTCACCTCAGCATACTGCGATCGGGAATACAGACTTGCCTTGAAAGCGGGGCGCATCATCATCCCGGTTCTGATCGATGCGGATACCCCCCTGCCGAATGATCTGCGCGATATTCATTACGTTGACTTCAGTATGGGCGTCAACATCCAGAACCAGCGCGCCTTGCTGAACGCGATCACCCGTGCCGAACGCGAGATGGAACACCGGCGTCGTAAAGTCATCCCCAGCGCACCCGTCGGCTCGATCCAGCCGCTGCGCCCGCCGGCGCTGGTCGCCGAAGCCGAAGAAGATCCCGGCCGCGGGCTGGCACATGCAGCACAGGCGATGCAGGCGGGGCGCTATGACGACGCAACCATGATCCTGAAGCACCTTCAGCAGAAGGGGCTGCAATCGAAATACATCAACATCAACCGGCTGCTTCAGATGGCGGAACGCGGGCTGGAAGAACAGACGCGCACGCGCAAACTGGAAAATGACTACCGCAACATCGTTGAGCTGATCCGCGTGCCCGTCACGCGCCAGCAGGGAATCGAGGCGTTCGTCTCGTTCCATGCTGATAATCCCGATCACGATCCCTACAACCTGGCAGAACGGCTCGCCGCGCGCGGGCTGATCCGGTCGTCATCGGCGGGCAGAGCCTCAGAAGCGCCGGTCAACCGCTTTAAGCTTCCGATGCTGGAATGGTGCGACATTCCCGCCGGGCAGCTCAGAATTCAGCGTATGAACGGCAAGCTGAGCACCATCGGGCAGGATGTGCTCAATGTCGCCGCGTTCAAAATATCGAAGTACCCGGTCACCAATGCCCAGTATCAGATGTTCGTCGATGATCCCTACGGCTATACCCAGGAACGCTGGTGGCAGTTTTCCCGCTCAGCACACGAGTGGTGGACGATGAATCCCAAGCCTGCGCCATCCAAATTCAAGGACGACACTCGCCCGCGTGAAAATGTCACCTGGTTCGAGGCGATGGCGTTCTGCAACTGGCTGAGCTGGCGGCTGAACGCGCGCATCACCCTGCCGACGCGCCAGCAGTGGCAGCGCGCAGCACGTGGCGATGACGAGCGCGCCTATCCGTGGGGGGATGACTTCGACACCAGCTACGCCAACACGTCAGACAGCCGCCTGAACCAGACGACGGGCATCATGCATTATCCGAAGGGGGCGAGTCCGTTCGGCGTGATGGATATGGCGGGCAACGTCTGGGAATGGTGTATCAACAGCGGCTACGAACAGCCTGATATAACCACCAATGTCAAGCGCGCGGTACAGGGTGGCAGCTATCTCAGCGACTGCACGCGCGCGCAAACCAACTTTCATCTCGTCTTCAGCCCGGAAAATCATTTCGGCAGCATCGGCTTCCGCATCGTCATGCTGCCGCCCCAGTCATAGATCACGCCCTCATCATCCGCGTCATAAAACGAACAACCCTCTCGCATGAGAGGGTTGTTGTCTGTCTGAAAAAACGCCTGCGCGCCTTAGTTCCCGCCTGAGGGCTGCGGCACGGGCTGAACAGCGCCGTTCTGGCTGCCTTCAGCGGCGGACTCCTCATAACGGAACTGGCTCATGTAGAGATCGTAATAGGCTCCGCGCAGGTCCAGCAGCGATTGATGCGTGCCGCGCTCGATGATCTCGCCGTCGCGGAGCATCATCACCTGATCGGCATTGCGGATAGTGCTGAGCCGGTGCGCGATCACGAAGCTGGTGCGCCCGGCCAGCAGCGTTTCAAACGCCTTCTGGATCAAGCGTTCCGTGCGTGTATCGACGCTGCTGGTCGCCTCGTCCAGAATCAGGATGCGCGGGTTCATCAGCGCCACACGGGCAATGCTGATCAACTGCCGCTGCCCCTGGCTCAAGCCGCTGCCTCGCTCGCCGAGCACGGTCTGATACCCCTCTGGCAGACGCTCGATAAACGTATCCGCAGCAACCAGCTTCGCCGCAGCGATCACCTCCTCATCCGTCGCGCCCACCCGCCCATAGCGGATGTTGTTCATGACGGTATCGGAAAACAGGAAGGTGTCCTGAAGGACGACACCGATCTGCGAACGCAGGCTTTCCAGAGTGACATCACGCACATCGATGCCGTCGATCCGAACGGCTCCATCCTTCACATCGTAGAAACGCGGAATCAGGTTGATGATGGTCGTCTTGCCAGCGCCCGTCGGCCCGACGA
This sequence comes from Anaerolineae bacterium CFX9, assembly GCA_030263515.1. GTDB lineage: Bacteria > Chloroflexota > Anaerolineae > Aggregatilineales > Phototrophicaceae > Flexifilum. Next base: position 5,543 of record SZPD01000208.1, read on the forward strand.
TGGCAACAGTCTGCCCCTTCTCGGCCATAAAGCTGATGCCGCGCAGCACCGGCTGATCCTGCTTGTAGCCCGCCTCAACATCCACAAATTCGACTCGTCCCTCAATCGGGGGCATGGGGCGCGCATCCGGCTTGTCCTGAATCTCCTCTACCGTATCCAGCAGCCCGAAGATACGCTCTCCACCGGCAATCGCGCTCTGGATATTCGTCCAGAGCAGGGCGATCTGCTGGATCGGCTGGTTAAAGCGCTGAACGTACTGGAGAAAGGCAAAGACCGTACCCAGCGAAATCACTGCCGTGCCCAGGACAGGCTCGTTGCGCAGCGCCGAAAGGCCGCCTACCACGACGACGATGCCGATGGCGACATAGCCCAGCCCTTCCAGCACCGGCGTCAGCGCGCTGGTGAAAGCGGCAGCGCGGATATTGGCATCACGATTGAGCGCGTTCGTCATCTCGAATTCGCGGATGCTCTCATCCTCGCGGTTGAATGCCTGCACCTCACGGACGCCGGCAATGCTCTCCTGCAAATCGGCATTGACGCTGCCCATCTCCTTACGGCTCTGGCGGAATGCCTTGCGCGCCTGATTCGAGAAGTAGATTGTCGCCACGAACATCGCGGGTATCACCGACAGGCTAACCAGCGCATAGGTGACATTCGCCTCAAGCATCTTGATGACGATCCAGATGATCAGCAGCACACCGCTGAGCACGCTGAGCAGCGCAAACGTGAAGACCTGCGCAATCGTATCGGTATCGCTGGTGACACGGCTCATAATGTTGCCCGCTTCGTTTTCCGCGTAGTATCCCAGCGACAGGCGCTGCATCTTGCCAAAGAGCTGAATACGCAGATCACGAAGTACGCTGTTCCCTGACCAGCCCATGGCATAAAATGCCAGACCGTTGACCACGGACCCCAGCACGAACAAGCCGATCAGCACCAGCACGATCTGTCCCAGTCCAGCCAGTTTGTCGGCTGTGGCAGCGTTCGGCGCAACCTCGGCGTACCAGCAGTTTGCCGGGTTCGGGAACAGATAGCAGTCCACTGCCTGACCGATCAGATCCGGCGCGGTGACCTGTGTCCATGTGCCGACGCCGATCAGCACCAGCGCGAGGACGACACCAAACCAGTAGCGGCGAAAATACCCCGCAAAGCGTTTCAGCGTCTGCCCCAGATTGTTGGCGCGGCTGACATCGTTTTCCAGCAGACGGCGGCCGCCGTCCAGTCCACCCATCATAGTTGTTGTTTTTCCTTCCCTGTCGTCAACGCTGCTTTGCAGAAATCAGGTCGGTCTCAGCTTCCACCTGCACATCGCCGACCAACTGCGAGTTGTAGATTTCCGCGTAGATCGGGCTGTTTTCCATCAGCTCGGCGTGTTTACCGATCGCCACCACCTCGCCCTTGTCAAGCACGATGATCTGATCGGCATTGAGCACCGTGGTGATGCGCTGGGCGATCACGAAGCTGGTGCGCCCGTTCATCAGATTGTCGAGCGCCTTCTGAATTCTGGCTTCGGTCTGCAGGTCCACACTGCTGGTCGAGTCGTCCAGGATCAGCAGACGCGGATCGAGCAGCAGGGCGCGCGCGATGGCAATTCGCTGTTTCTGCCCGCCTGAGAGGGTAGTACCGCGCTCTCCCACCGGCGTATCGTATCCCTGAGGAAACGACATGATGAAGTCATGGGCAGCGGCGGCCTGCGCGGCGGCGATCACGTCCTCATCCGTCGCATCCGGCCGACCAAAGGCGATGTTGTCCCGAATCGTGCCGCTGAACAGGTTGGTTTCCTGAAGCACGATACCGATCTGCGAGCGGAGGCTGTCCAGCGAGACATCGCGAACATCATAGCCATCGATCAGCACCTGCCCTTCCGACACGTCGTAGAAGCGCGGGATCAGGTTGATGATCGTCGTCTTGCCCGAACCAGTTCCGCCGAGAAGCGCGATCGTTTCTCCCGGTTTTGCCTCAAAGCTGACATCCTTGAGAACCGGGCTGCCTGAACCGAAATAGCGAAACGTCACATTCTTAAACGTGACGTGCCCCTGAATGGCTGGCAGATCGACGGCATCCGGTTTGTTGGTCACCTCGCTGCGGGCGTCCAGAATCTCGAAGATGCGGTCGGCACTGGCAGAAGCCTG
>SZPD01000209.1 GCA_030263515.1 Anaerolineae bacterium CFX9
TCTACTTTACCGGAAAATGACGTTTCACAGGTTTCGCAGTATCATCCGACTCCATTTCTACTGCCGGTATCATGGAATCAGATGGGTTGCCAGATAGCTCCTTTTCAGTGTTCGGCTCTGCCGGAGCGGTCAGCAGGCCGGCGACGCGCAGCACCCGTTCCAGCAGCTTTTCGGGCAGTGGGGGTGGTTGGCTAGGGGTCATGATTCCTCCGGCTGAGTGCCTGCTGAACGTTTCATATGTTCTACCCGCATGGCGTTGTCCAGGCCGAGGCGGAATTTCCAGGCGTTGAATGACTGTTGCGTGATGCCCAAAGCTTGCGCTGCTTCTCGTTCGCTGCCATGTTCGCAGTAGGCATTCAGCAGGATTTGCTCGATAGACTGGCCGGGATGATCGCGTTCGATGAGCTGCATCAGGAAGGTCTTAACCTTGCGTCGGGTCACAGCACACCTCTGTCACACTAATCTAATCATATACCCATAAATCTAATATACGCCATTTTACCCGTTTGACAACCCGCTCTATTAGATTGTCAGGTCTCGAATCAGAAACTACAATATCATTGTTATGGTCAAAGTGGCTGGGGGATGGTTTATGAGCAGCGAAGCGAAGAAAAAACTGGGCGAGCGCGTCCGGCGGGCGCGGTTGGATGCAGATATGAAGCAGTCTGACCTGGCGGAGAAACTGGGCATCAGTCAGGGTGTCATCTCGAATGTGGAAACGGGCATTTCGACGATTGATGCGCCGGATTTACCGAGGTGGGCAGAGGCGCTGGGAAAACCCATCATGTTCTTCTTTATTGACGAGGATATGACCCGGCATGAGCATGCAGCGGCCATTCTGAGCATGTTCCCGGAAGAGCGGATCGATTTCGTCCTGCAGATGCTCGAAACTCTGGCGCTGACTCTGCGTGAGCAGAACGGATCGTGAGGCATGTGGAAGCAATCACTAACCCAATCCAAACCTTAACTGAATGTTGATGCCCTCTGGCACTATAATGAAAAGACAACAAAGTTTAATCTGACTGTTTTGCGCTGCTTCCAACCAGGGAGGTGTGCTGTTCACTGGGTTGTTGGTCTGAAAGACCCTCGCCCACGCTGAACCTTTGAAGTAATCAGGAATGAGCCGCGGCAACAGCGACGTGCAGGTATGGGTATGGCAAGTACCAATGATCTTGACACCAGTAGCAACCGTTACACCGTCTTCGCCACCAAAATCCAGCCACCGCGCCTGCGAACACCCCTGGTTGTCCGTCCCCGACTGATCGACCGCCTGAAACCCCTTGCCCACGCCAAACTCGCCGTCATCTCAGCGCCAGCCGGCTTTGGCAAAACCACGCTGGTCGGGCAGGTGGTGCAGCAGTTGAAATGGAATGCTGCCTGGCTGTCGCTGGACGAAAGCGACAATCATCCGGTGCGCTTCTGGTTCTGTGTCCTGCAAGCCCTGCGCATGATCCAGCCCGCCCTGCCTCTGCCCATCTCAGACATCCCACACCCGGATACCCCGCGCCGTTTTGACCGCTGGCTGGCTGAGTTCTTTTCGGAACTGGATCGCAGCGCCAGGCCGCTGTTCATGATCCTCGACGATTATCACGTCATCGACCATCTCCCTATCCACGACGGTCTGACTCGGGTGCTGGAACAACTGCCACATCATGTCCATCTGATCATAACGACACGAGCGGATCCGCCCTTGCCACTGGCCCGGATGCGCGCTAACCGCGAGCTGATCGAACTGAGTGTGGAGGAACTGCGTTTTCAGCCCGATGAAGCCACCACCCTACTCCGCCAGGTGAATGAAGTCGAGATGGATGATGCGGATATTGATGTCCTGACCCACCAGACAGAAGGCTGGGCCGCCGGGCTGCAGATGGCGTCGTTGTACTGGCGTGAGGTTGGGGCCGATGCCCAACCGCTGCGCCGTTTCAATGGTAGTCAGGCGTTTATCGCCGATTATCTGACCGAAGAGGTGATGCAGCATCTGCCGGATGATCTTCAACAATTCCTGATGGCAACTTCGATTCTCGGTTGTCTGAATGCCAGCCTGTGCGACGCGGTCACGAATCGCCAGGACAGTCAGCAGGTCTTGGAACATCTGGAGCGAAACAATGTCTTCCTGGTTCACCTCCAGGGTGAACCCGGCTGGTATCGCTATCATGGGCTGTTTGCCGATTTTCTCACGCAACGCCTTGAACAGTCGCTCAGCGGACAGATATCGGAGCTGCACCGGCGAGCGGCAGGCTGGTACACTGCCTATCGGCACTATGACCGCGCGGTTATTCACTACCTGGCGACAGGCGATTTCGTGCGAGCAGCCGATTCCCTGACAGCAGCGGCCAGAACGCTGCTGCTGCGCGGTGAAATCGTTGCGTTGGGGGAGTGGCTGCGGGCACTGCCAGCGGATCACCGCCAGGCAAGCCCCACGCTGCTGCTGCTGGATGTTTGGGTGCATCTTTTTTCCGGCGAAATTGAAGCGGCAGAACAACTCCTCTTGCGTTTTGAGAACACCCGCGATTTACCTCGGGGCGATACCCTGACGCTGCGTTCGGAGATTGCCCGTCTGCGCGGTGAACCGCTGCTGGCAATAGAGTACGCCCAGCAGGCGGTGCCGCTGCTCCCGCCAGAGGATGCTTTCAGACGAGGCATTCTCCAGATCAACTTAGGCTATGTTCACTGGACGCGCGGTGACCTGGATGCAGTGGATCGCGTGTTCAATGGGATCCACGCTCAAGCTACCAGCGAAGATGAGCGCCTGTTAGATTGGATTGCTCGTCACAATTTAGCCCGGCTGCAAGCGGTCAAAGGTCACTTACACCAGGCGGAGGCGATCTACCGTGAAACACTCACCCAGGTCGAACAGTCCCCAGTGAAGGTTCAAGCCATCGCTGGTATGGCGCACCTGGGTCTGGCCGAACTCGACTATCAGTGGAACCGACTGAATAGTGCGGCCCAACATGCCCGGCATGGCTTGCGCCTGGGGCGCGGGTGGATGTATGTCAAGAGTCTGCTCTCCGGCTACTTTCTGTTATCTGCCGTTTACACCGCTCAAAAAGGCGGCATCCATCCGAATGTCCCTTTGGATGAAGTCGAGGGGCTCCTCGAGCAGGCGGGGCTGATGCCGATGCGCCGCCGCTGGTGGGCAGCCAAAGCCAGAACCGCGCTCATCGAACTCGACCTCCCTCAAGCGGAGTCCTGGCTGCAACACCTGGGGGTGCAGCTAGCGGCACAACCGGGCTACGAGGACGAATTCGAATACTTCACGCTTGTCCAGCTGCGGATTGCACAGGGTCGTGCCGGTGAAATCTTGTCACTCCTCGACCATCTGATCGCCCTGGCAGAACGGCAGGGGCGGGTGTGCAGTCAGATCGATGGACTGGCGTGGTCGGCAGTAGCCTGGCACACGCGGCGTGAGTCCGAACGAGCCTTGCAGCAGCTGCACCATGCCCTGAAGCTGGGTCAACGTGAAGGGTTCATGCGTGTTTTCCTGGATAAAGGCGAACGCATGGCGGATTTGCTCCGCATGGTTCATACGAGCGAGAAGGAGCAAGCCTACGTGGAGCGTCTGCTCAAGGCGTTTTCTGAACCTACGCTTCCTCAAGCGCAAGCTGTGCGGGCAACCCACCCCTTCGAACCGCTCACTGGACGGGAACGAGAAATCCTGCTGCTGCTGGCAGAAGGCTTAACCAACGAAGCCATTGCCGCCCGTCTGTTCCTGTCGGAGGCGACGGTCAAAACCCACAACCGGCGTATCCTGCACAAATTGGATGCCCGCAATCGCACCGAAGCGGTAGCGAAGGCACGCCAGGCCGGGCTGCTGGTGACGCCCTGACCCCAAGAAGATACGCCTTTGGGATGAAGGCATGAACGCCGTCTCATCCTTTGGAGTGATGTAGAGCAAATGATCCCTCATTATCGTCTCTGTATCCGCAAGCTGGATGAGTGGAGCAGGACAAGATGGAGGATTCGGATCATCAGAAAGAGATTAAGGAACGCATAAAGAGGATTTTACAGGATTTGCCCGATGAAACGGTTGAACATTTATTGGATGCCTGGCTGCGAGAAATCGATCTCCTGCTGAAAAATGACCCGGACTTATTGCGCTGGATTGCGCGCATTTTGGAGGAGGACGGCTCAGACACGGATCCGTCACCGCCGTAAAATCGAAGCGTAAAGTGGAGGGCGCTGCGCGCCTGCATTGGAATCCCACCACCCACCCCCGGAGCGCCGCTGGCGCACCTCGCGTGAGCAGCACCCACTCTCACGCCGGTGAAGCTGGCGGCGAGCTATGAACATCACTGCCTGACTGCGCCCTCCTCGCCAGCTCGATTATGAACCGCTGCTTGCCGTCATACTGCGTCCGGGCTGCTGCGTCAATGTGCCCTTGCTGTCAGCTTGCCTTCACCCCCTGCCGCCCAACTTGAACTGTCACCACAGCCATCTGCCATACACTGCCCTGCCTCTGCTGCTGTGCACGGTGGGAACCACTTCGGAAAGCTGTGTTCTGCCCTGCCTCATGCTTCTGGTCTCCTGCTGAATTGCCTGGTCTCGTGTGCTTTGTGAGGTTGACAACTATTCCCCGTGGCGCTGAAGGCGGCCTGCTGCGCGTCCGTTCCTGACTGTGCGCGGAGTCTTGCCACTGTGGCACGTTCCGCCGTCGTGTCAAGGCGCTCGCTCCTGGCTTGTGCCGTTCCACTCACCGCGAGCGCCCTTCGGGTGCCCTTGACACGTCCGGCTGAGGGAACGTGCCGAGGGCGTGGCAACTCCGGCACAGGGTCGGAGCGCAAGAGCAGGCGCACAGCGCCGGGAGAAACAGTCTATGTCCTACCAAATCCACATCATCGTCGGCAACCTGGGGGAGACCCCCGAACTGCGTGAAGCCAGCGGGCAGCCGGTCACCAGCTTTTCGGTGGCGGTGAATACCCGCCGCGGCGATAAGCAGACGACGCAGTGGTATCGCGTGACGGCCTGGAATGGGCTGGCGGAGACCGTTGTCAAGTACCTGGAGAAGGGGCGGCGGGTGCTGGTGGAAGGCAGCAGTCTGCGACCGAGCGCCTACATCGACCGCGAGGGCAACCCGCGTGCCAGCCTGGAACTGACGGCCAACCGCGTGCAGTTCATGGACAGCGCGCCGGATGATGAGGAAGGCGCGGAAGAGCCAGCAGGCAGCGACATTCCGTTCTAGCCTACGCCTGCATCACCGGGCGGTCATCCGAATGGGTGGCCGCCCATTTTGTGTGCTGGCGGCGCGGCGCATTTTCCACCCGCCAGATTCGGTAAACCGATGCTTTCGTTTCAAAGCTTGTTCTCCTCACGCCAAACCTCGGACTACCGCCGCCAGGCTGCTCTCGCCGTTCAGCCGCTTGTGAGGTCGAGCAGTCGTCCGCGTTGACGAAGTTGTCGGTGGCGGCGGAGTAGCGGGCTAAAAGCCCGCCCCTCATGCGCCGGGGGGCTTGGCGGAGCGCGCCTGCGCTCCGCCGCTGACAAGCGTCTTGCGCCGCTTGCCAGCGCGTGGGCGTGCTGGCGCACACCCACGTTCCGCACACACAGCCTGTGTGCTTTTAGTCCATCCTCGCCCTACGCTGCTGGTTTCACACCACTCTCTGAGCCGCCCATCTCAGGGATTAGCGTTGAATCTGCGGTTGTACATCCCCCACAATGAGAACAAAACTTGTGCAACACGGAGAGGAGACATGTCGCAGAATTTCCCGCATCACGTCGGCATTCGACTGACACCAGCCGAATATGAAGGGCTGCAAAAGCTGGTGGTCGCTGCCGGGCATAATCAGTCTGAGGTGATCCGCTTTCTGGTACGCACTGCTGCCCAGCGCCCGGACATGGTCGCGTCAGGTCTGCGCCGGGAGAAGGTGAAACCGCGTGAGCCGCAAAGCTAATCCCCCGCAGTCGGTGCGGGTATATGCGCGCATCACGCCCGAACTGTATACGCTCTTGCAGCAGGTGCGCGTCGCCAAACGCTTCGAGAACGATGCCGACCTGGTGCGCGCCGCGCTGCGAGCTTTCCTCAACGAGCAGTCCGATCAGGTCGGCAGCAAACGCCATTTCAACACCACTTTCCAGCGCCGGATGAACCGCCTCGACTGGCATTTGACCGTGCTGACCTATCTGCTGGCGCAGGCGCTGGGAATGCTGATTGCTCATGCTACGGGACAGAAACTGCCGGGCGATGCGCTGCTGGAACAGGCTATCCGCATGGCAGCACAGAATCATCGACTGCTGGCTGATCGGCTGGATGAGAGCCGCGCGAAGCTCGAAGAAGCGGAGCGTAAAACCCGATGAAGAAACACAGCCTCGTCTGCAATCTGATGTACAAGCAGGACTCCTATGCCCATCGCGGCGATCTGATTGGTCTGCTGAAATATGTTCAATATCGGGACGACAAGGACAGCCACATCCCCCAGGACGACGGCATGGAACGCTGGCATGATCGCGGGCTGGGGAACCACTACCGCGCGATTGCCAGCAACCTGATGCACATTGCCGACGACAAAACTAACACCGACTCGGTGCTGGTGCGGATGATGGTCGTCTCTCCACATCCCGATCTGATGGCAGCGCTGCCGAGCTATCAGCGCGAGCGCGCCTTGCGCGACCTCACTGAAACGATGATGGAGCGTTACTTTGAGGCGTGTGATCTGCCGGTGCCGGAGTACGCCTTCGTCATCCATGATCCGCAGACCGAGAACGGTATCCAGCGGTTGCACAGCCATGTGTTGTTCCCGGCGACAGTGCCTGACATCGAAGGCAGACGGCATTACGATCTGCGTCGGGGTCAGATGCCGCTGTTTCATGAGATGCGCGACCAGGCAATCACCGAAGTCTGGACGCGCTTGCTGGGCGCGGAACGAGTCGCTGAACTCGATGCCACTTTGCTAACCGACGCTGAAAAACAGCAGTTGGCAGAACGCGCGGCGCAGGCAGCCCAGCAGCCGCACGAGCGCGATCTCAAGGACGAGTTGAACGAACTTGACCGCTGGTTCGGTCCGAGACGATAGGAGCGGCGATGTTCTACTGGTTGTTCACTGAAGGACGTAGCCTTGCACTCATCGCCATTCTGCCGCTGACTTGTCTGGCGCTGGCATTCCCCATCGTCTATGCCGTGACCGCCGGTGTGGGGGTGCGTCGAACCGATGAAGAGGTGTCGATCCAACGGGGCAGATTGCTGCGTGTGCTGGCGCATCTGGCGTGGAGCGCAGCATTCTGCATGATTTTTATCCTCACTTTGGGTGAAACAGCCGTCCAGCGCGGGCGGAATACTATCAGCCAACTGCTGCTCCGCCTGCTGGTGGGTGCGCCGACCAACATGGATGCACAGCGGATACTGTGGTTCGGCATCAGCATGACCGGAGTAATTCTGGTCGCTAACCTCCTGTTGTCTGGGCAGCTTAAGCCGGGTTCTGCTTTCCGCGAGTGGATTGACAGTTTACGCAGCCCCAAGCGGCGGCGGGGTGAAGCGGGGTCATCCCACTTCTGTACACCCCGCGAATACAAACGCTACCGCCGCGCTGACAAGGAAGGCGTGATTTTCCTCGGCGCATTCTGGGGTGAGCGCAGCGTGCGCCTGGATGCGGGACAAGGGCAGTTCTGCCTGAGCGGTGAGGACTCGGCGCGCGGCATTCTGACGCTGGGCGGACCGGGTTCGGGCAAAAGTCAGG
>SZPD01000210.1 GCA_030263515.1 Anaerolineae bacterium CFX9
TCACGCGGAGATGCCGTCACCGCTGCCGGGCATGATATGAGCGCCATGCAGCAGCCCACTGTTGCCCCGGCTGATCCGAACGCCGTCTCGATCGTGCGTCATCCGGCTGACCTGCCGCCTCCGATCGGCGATCGCGGTCCCATGACGCATGACATCACGATGACTGCCATCGAAGTCACGGGGCAGCTCGCTGACGGCACGACCTTCCCCTATTTCACGTTTGACGGGCAGGTTCCCGGCCCGATGCTGCGCGTTCGCCAGGGCGATACGGTCAATTTCACGCTGCTCAACGAAGATGGCAGCCTGTTCCCACACTCGATCGACCTGCACGCGGTGACGGGCCCCGGCGGCGGCGCAGTCTACACGCAGACTGTGCCGGGGCAGCAGACCGGCTTCACCTTCCAGGCGCTCAATGTCGGGCTGTACGTCTATCACTGCGCAACGGCGAGCATCCCGCATCATATCAGCAGCGGTATGTACGGACTGATCCTGGTCGAACCGCCGGGCGGTCTGCCCCCGGTTGATCGCGAATTCTACGTCATGCAGGGCGATATCTACACGTCGCAGCCGTATGGCACGCGCGGACATCTCGATTTCAGCATGACGAACATGAGCCGTGAGCAGGCGGATTACCTCGTCTTCAATGGCGCGGCTGGCGCGCTCACGCAGGATGACTATGTGCTGCGTGCCAACGTCGGCGAGACAGTCCGCATCTTCTTCGGCGTCGGCGGCCCCAATTACACCTCATCCTTCCATGTCATCGGCGAGATCTTCGACCGCGTCTATGACCAGGGCGCGCTGACCAGTGCCCCGCTCACAGATGTTCAGACGACGCTCGTCCCGCCCGGCGGCTCCACGATGGTCGAGTTCCGGCTCGACGTGCCGGGACGCTACATCCTGGTGGATCATGCGCTCAGCCGGCTGGAGCGTGGGCTGGTCGGTTTCCTGGTGGTCGAGGGCGAAGACAACCCGGCGATCTTCCACTCGAACAACCCCGGAGAAGAATCCGGACACTGATCGCCGGCACATCCTTCAACAGCAGCCTGCTCACGCCGCCGCAGTTCAGCACGCGGCGTGAGCAGGTTGGTTCCCCCCGGCATCACGAAAGGACTGCCGCCATGATCCGCAGACTGCTCTTCATCCTCATCCCTGTCACTGTCGGCGCGCTGGCGCTGGTGAGCGCGATCGCGCTCACCCCGCGCCCACCTGCGACACCCGCTCCCACCCGCACGCCCGTCCTGAGCGGCTACGCGGGGGATGTGCTGCCGCAGCCCGTGCATATCCGTGATTTCCCGCTGGCAAGCACACTGCCGGATGTCACGCGCTGGAGCGATCTGGAGGGTCGGTGGCGGCTGGTCTTCTTCGGATACCTGCACTGCCCTGATTACTGCCCGCTGACGCTGGCGGAATACCGGCGCATCAAACGCGAGCTGGGCGAAAGTGCTGATGACGTGGCGTTCGTCTATATCACGGTCGATCCAGCGCGGGATACGCCGGACGTGATGCGCCGCTATCTGGCGAATTTTGACAGCACGTTCATCGGGCTGGCGGCGGATGATGCCACGCTGGCCGAGATCCAGCCGGATTTCGGCTTTTACTATCAACGGAGGCTGCAAGGCGGCTTGTATGCCATCGACCATTCGACGCGCACCTATCTGATCACACCGTCGGGCGATCTGGTGACAACCTTCACCTACGACATCGCGCCCGCCCGGATCGCGGAAGCCATCCTTCACTGGATGGAGGCAAGCGAAGCCGTGTAATCCGGCAAAGAGTGTTTTTTGCAGGGGGTGCGGGCAGGGATGGTATTTTTGCCACCCGTCGAAAAATGCAGATTTCCGCCTAGATGGCGCGGCGGTAAAAATAGGTCGTCCGCCGGAAGATCTTGCCATCCCTGAACTGGTAGATATCTGCAAAGCGTTCATCAATCAGCTTGTCGCGGCGTGTTTTCCCCTCAAATCTGCCCCAGCAGGCCGCCTGATCCCCGTTAATGATCAGCCCTTCAATCGTGTGCCCGCCGCTTTTGATGCGGCGTTTGCGCTGGTAAAAGCGGATCACCGCTTTCAGCCCGATGAGCGGCTGATAGCCGGGGCGATCGTAGATGATCTCGTCATGGAAGATCGTTCCGAACTGGTCAAACTGACGTTCATCGACCAGCTTAAAATAGGCGTGAATGACACCCGCATGATCCATGCCGCAAGACTCCCTGTTTGATCGAGTGATGAAGCAGGATTTAGCTGACGCGCAGCCTGACCGCGTCGATGATGTCCGAAACCAGCGGATTGCGAACGTAGTCGATGCGGTTGATCGGCTCCAGCACCAGCGGAACATCGCAGTCCTTGTACAGGACCGGGATGAGCGGCTTGCGCATACGGATGATGCTCAGAAATTCCGCCGTCACCCAATACGAATCGACCGCTTCCGGTGACAGGATCAGCACCATGCCGGCACAGGTTTCCAGCCCTTCTTCGATCGCTTTCAGCCAGAACTGGGTTCCCTTCATCGTCGCGTGGTCGATCCAGCCTTCATAACCCGGCTGCCGGTCGATCTCCGCCTTGATGATGTTGGCAAACTCGCGATCTTCGCTGGCATAGCTGATGAAGATTCGCCGCGCCTTCGGATCGGCTGGTTGAGCGATGGCAACCGGCTCGATCGACTCGCGCTGCTGCGGCACGATCACCTGCTCATAGGTTGCCCGGAGCCTGGCGCGGAGATCGTTCAGGTTGTTCGCCACAGCGCTCTTGACCAGATAATCGCGCGCGCCAAGCCGGAGCGCCTCGACCACAAACGACGCTTCGTTCGTATTGGTCAGCATGATGACCTCGCTCCGGCGCGTATCCTTGCCCGCTTTCAGGCGAGCGAGGACTTCCAGACCATCCATCTCATAGTCGGGCATACGAATGTCGAGCAGGATGATGTCAGGGCGGAATTTCCGCGCCGCGTCCAGCCCATCCTGAGGCGAATGTGCCTCAACGACATAGTATTCCTTGCGCAGCGCCGGTCTGAAGGCATCAATAAATTCGGGTTCATCATCAATGAATAAAATGGTCGGCTTCGGACTTTCTGTCATGACTGTTCCCTCGTTTCAACCGCTGATTTCAGGGGAATCCAGAATTCGATGTGGGTCCCCTTGCCGATCTCGCTCCATACGATCGCGATCTCGCCGTGGTGCAGGCGCACGTACTGCCTGGCAAGATACAGCCCAACCCCCAGCCCTTCCCGCTTTGCCGTGCGATGATCGCCGCGCACCATCCGCTCAAACACAGCACCACGACGATCTTCCGGGATGCCCGCGCCGGTATCCTCCACGCGGACGAAAGCGCGATCGCCATCTTTCCAGACATGTACATGAATATGCCCGCGGTCGGTATAGCGCAGCGCGTTCTGAAGCAGATTGCTGACGACATGCTCGATGAAGAACCGATCGACCTCGGCGAAAAGCGGCGCGGCATCATCTGGCGAGATACGCCGCAGGTCAATGCCTTTCTTCAGGGCGTCATTCATGCTGCCGGCGATCAGTTCATCCACCAGGCTTTTCAGATCATGCCTGCCGATCTCAACTTTTTCAGTTCCTGTGCGCGCCGCATGCAGCAGCTTCTCGACGATCTGGTGCAGGTCTTCACTGCTGTGCTTGGCGCGCGCCAGGCTGGTGATATATTCCGGATCATCCGGCCCCTCAAAGTTGCCTTCCTGAAGATTGGAGATGAACGCCGCCAGGTTGGTGATCGGGCGGCGCAGCTCATGCGAGACATTGGCCACGAACTGCTCGCGCTGTTTCAGCCCTTCTTCCGAGCGCAGCACATCCAGCCGGCTGTTCAGGATGGTGATGACCGCGCCGGCCTGCGCAGCGAGCGCCTCCAGCGTCAGGCGATCGTCATCGTCAAATGAGTAGGGCTTGGTGTGCTCCACGCTCAGCACCGCGTACAGCTCGCCATTGACCATCAGCGGCACGGAAAGCTGTGTGCCAGAGCGGCGAATGGCGAAGTAGTCGCCGTCCTTGCTGACATCGTGCACCAGCTCGGATTTCTGATGAAGCGCAACACGCCCCACAATACCGATCCGTTCACTGCGGTTCGGACCGCGGAAGTAAACCGTCTCGCAGCCCGCCAGACGAAACGCCACATACACCTTCTCGTCATTATGGCGCGGCGTGAAGATCAGCCGGTCGCCCGAACACAGTGCGATATGACTGGTGTAATCGTCTTCAGACGTAAATTCCCGCCCGACCATCTGCTTCGCCTGAACTGTGGTTTCGAGCAGGATGGAATCCAGCCCGCGATCCTCGCGGATGTGCGTCGCCGCTTCCCGCAGCACTTTCAGGGCACGCGCCTGACGCTCGTTGCTGCGGTTGATCCGGTATGCTTCAGAGGCGATATCCGCCAGCAGCGTCACATTCTGAACATCCCGATCGCTGAACGCGCCGAACGCCGGATGATCGATGCTGATCACGCCGACCACATCACCGTTGGGCAGCCGAATCGGCACGGCAAGCTGTGAATTGATCGTCCGCTCGCCCACACTCGAATCGAGATTGACCTTCAGGTATTCAGGATGCTGACCGACATCCGGCACATTCTGGGTTTCGCCCGTGATGACCGCGTAGCCAGAAATCCCCATCCGGCGGCGCTCGCCATGTTCGTCATAGGTGTTGTACTCGCGCAGGTCGATGCGGGCGTATTTCTCTTCTGCAAAGCGGCCGATGATCCGCTCAGGATACGACGCCAGATAGACGAGATACGGTCCCTGAACCAGCCCGACATGCGCGAAACCGCCCGGCTTGCGCGCCTTGAGCGCCAGCAGCAGATAGGCCTGCTCAGCGACATTTTCAAGCACGGCGCTGAGCCTGCGATCGTGTTCGTAGGATCGGGTGAGCGCGCGCACTCCATTGAACAGCGCTTCCCGCGTGAGCTTGCTTTCCTTCTGCGTGATGGCAGAGGAGGTGATGCTGGAAAGCGCCAGCATCGTCTGTACATCCTGCTCGCTGAACGCGCCGATCGTTTCATGCTCGATATTCAGCACGGCGAAGACTTCTTCGCCCAGCATGATCGGCACGGAAAGCTGAGAGCCGCCTGCCTTCTTCAGATCGACGTAGTGCGGATGTTCACGCACATTCGGCACATTCAGCGGCTTCTTCTCGTTGACCGCCGCGCCTGAGATGCCCGTGCGCGGCCCCTTGAGCGAAATCATCGCCCCTGGTCCGAGCGAGGCTTCCAGATAGCCCTGAATTTCCGGCAGGTTGTGATGCGGATCGAAAAGGATGACATCTCCTTCCCTGACGGCGACATGGCTGAAGTAGCGCGAACTGTTGTCCACGTTCTCCATCAGGCTGGTCGCCAGCTCAACCGTCCGCCTGAGGATGAAGTCGAAGTCGTGGTCGGGGGTGAGTTCGCGCGCTGCGGCGGTCAGAAGCTGAAGCGCGCGCTGCTGACGCCGAACATCTTCGTCGGAATAGGTGCTGTACGTCAAGCGAATACCTTTTTCATTGCGGGTGTCTTCCCAAGTATAGCCGCGATCGCCGGCGGTTCGGTAAAGGATTCATGAACGGTTGGCAGAGAGATCTGCCCGCCCGCAAGGCTTTACTCCACCCGCTGCCAGTGACCTCCGTTCTCACCGGGCAGCCGCGTGATCGCGATCACGCCGTCCGGCAGCGTCACATATTCGGTGTAGCTGTTCTGTGCCGCCGCCTGCGTCATCATGTCATAGCCCTGCTCTGGCAGCAGGCCGTAGCCGAGCGGCGCATCAGGCCCGCCGAGCGCCATCCACACGATGCCGAAACCGCGCACCGGCGTGACCCGATCCGGTGGGGCGGTGTCTGGCGGGTTCGGCTGCCCTTCAATGAAGGTATCGCGGTAAATCGCAAAAGTGCCGTCCTCATGGAGCGCCAGAATCGTGCGGTTTTCCGAGCGATAGAGCATCATCCCACGTTCAAACGGCTGGTAGACGGCAAAGCTGAAGCGCGGCACGTCTGGCGGGCAGATGTCCGGCGGATTAACCGTGATCAGCCAGCTTTGCGCGCAGGTGACGGTCAGGCGGACGATCAGCGTCTCGGTTTCCTGCCTCGGGATGACGCGCTCCAGCCCGTAGCGATAGACACCGGCCGCCGGAAACCCCGACAGATATATGCCGCCGCTGAGCGGGACGGGCTGGCTGTGCTGCGGTCTGCGGCACGGCGCATCCACGTCTGCCGGGCACGGGAAGACGTAGACCGCCTCCGCCGCTTCGGCAGCGTTCCATTCCAGCAGAACAGGCTCATCGCTGCGCGCGGCTTCAGCGCTCAGGCGAAAAATCGTCTCGTCGCCGGCGTCTCCGCTGAACGGTTCAATCGCTGGCACAGCAAGGATAGCCGCATCTTCCGGCAGGCCGATCACCATACCGGGCGGCAGGTCTGCAGTGTCGTCCAGACAGTTGATCGCGGCTGCGCGCACCGGGGTGACGCTGCTGCCGATCAGCAGATGACGCAGCGAATCGCCGGGGCGCGTGACGTAGGCGCGATAGCCAGCGCCCGTGTAGAGCGTGCAGGTATTCAGGCGCGGATCGCCGCCGTCATCGGGCACAACCAGCAGCTCGTCTGCGCTGGGCGGCTGGGCGAACGGGATGCTGGGCATGACGGGCGTCTGTTCCTGCGCGTGGGCAGCGCCGCTGATCAGCAGGATCAGCAGGACGAAAAGTTGGCGTTTCAAGATGAGAAGTCTCCGTAACTGTTGGTCAGCAGATGAGATATACTGCCGAAAAGGATCGGCACTCTTGCACCAGGCATTTCAGACAAGGTACGATCAATAGTCACACAATTTCATCAGATTGACATTATTTCTGAGGCTTATTACCCCAGCGCAGGAAAAGTGGAAGAGACAGGTTGCGGTGAACTCTGATCGTATCCCCCGGCTGACGCGCGAAGAGTCCAGGGTGGTTTATTACAATTCGGCAGTTTCACCTACCAGTCCGGGTGATGTCACCCCCGACACTCCATTATCAGAACTTTATCTGAACTGGACAGAAAAAGAGCTGCCAGAACGCCAACGAACAAAGCACGTTCATCGTCTGCATCCCTATCTTGGCAAGTACATCCCCCAGCTTGTGGAGATTTTTCTACGCAAGTATTTTCAGCCGGGTGACACCGTGCTTGATCCGTTTGCCGGTTCCGGGACTACGTTGGTGCAGGCCAATGAACTAGGTATCCATGCTGTCGGATATGATATTTCTGCCTTCAATGTCATCCTGATGAAGGCGAAAACTGGCAGATACGATCTTTCGCGGGCTGAGGATGAGATCAGAGATATCCTTGCGCGGACGGAAAGCGCGCACCGAGGAACTGAACGGCAGCTTACCCTGTTCGAACCCGCCCCACAGCCCCCGCAAGAGACAGGCAGCACATATCTGCGCGAGTGGTTTGCGCCGCAGGCTCTCGACGAGCTGCTGACATTCCGCGCGCTGATAAAAGACTATACCTATCAGGACTTGCTGAAAGTCATTCTGTCGCGGTCCGCGCGGTCAGCAAGACTGGTGACCCATTTTGATCTGGACTTTCCCCGAAAGCCTCAGACAGAACCTTATTTTTGTCACAAACATCGCCGCATCTGCCAGCCTACCACATCGGCATTACAGTTTATCCGGCGCT
>SZPD01000211.1 GCA_030263515.1 Anaerolineae bacterium CFX9
GCGGCGGCATTCTGCCTTGGGTTATCTCAGCCCTGCCGAATTCGAGCAGCTCGCCTGCCCCTGACATTCTGACTGTCCGTTGAATCGGGGATAGGTCAGTTTGAGGTCTATAATCCAGAGTCCATGTCGCTCGGCACAAACTGGATTCAAGCACTTGAAGATGCTATCCGTGAAGTGACCGATACAGGGATTTTCGTCACCCTTATATCCAAGACGAGTTTACGCAATGACTTTTGGTTAAAGGAGCTTACGTTCGCCCAAGAGAATCATGGTCTGGTGCTTCCCGTAATTATTGAACCAATTGATAAAACTGCAATTCCTAGCCATTTGCAGCGCATACAATGGCTTGATGTGAGTAACGAAGACAATCCGTACAAGATGATTGAGCAAATCCTCTCAGCGATAACCCGTATTCGCCATGAGGATTTTGTTCGAACGTGCGGACGTATCATCACCTAGTCAGATTCGTCTGATGTGGTTTCGGCGGGCGGAGTTAGCAGGGTGAGATTTCAACTTCTTATCCTCATTGCCAATCCACTGGTCAACCATTGTCTGAGCTTCATCATCCGACAGGTGTCTATATTCTTCCCGAAAAACCGCTTAAGCAGACGCGAGTCTGGCTTGCGGTCGTTCCTATGCTGCCTTTCGCTAACACCGCACCTCTACTTGATCATCTGAACGATTTTCTCAACAAAGGGGAAATCAACAACGACCAAGCCCCTGATCGTCGTTGGCGAACTACAAATCTAGGTCAGGGCTGACCTCATCTGTCTTGGCAGTATGCTCTCGGAGCGATTCGTATTCATGCCATGCCTGCGCGTCCCATTCGGCATGTGGATTGTGCAAATGCCAGTCGCTTTCCTCACGCACGACGGTGCGATTGCCGCTCATGTAATCGACGATCTGGTTGTAATTCATCTCCTCCCATTCACCAGATAATCCTTCCAGCTTTGCCACCTCCGGCGCGAGTTCCGGTCCGTCGAGCAGCTCCGGCACGAGATAGGAGCGGAACTCTTTCTCGAACTTGCGTGCATCGTCGTCGCTGACGAAATGCGCCATCTCCACCGTTCGCGCTTCCGTTGGGTAGATGCTGTCGTCCATGCCATTTTCTGCAACATAGTTGTCGAAGTCAGGCGGAAGCTGCGGAAACTCGGTCACAAACAGCGCCGTTCCAAGCCGCTCCCCTTCGGGTGTCTTGACCGGGCGGTAGTGCGTTTGCCAGTAATGGCGTTCTGGTTCAGGTTCGTCATCGGCTTGTGCGGCGATCAGCGCTTCCCAATTGTCCGGTTCAGGCGTGGAAACAGCGAGTAGTTCTTCCGTGTCGTCATGGGTGATGTCGCGGCGGCTTTCCCGAAGAGGTGCAGCATTCAGTCCTGCCAACTCAGCTTCACGCAGCGTTGTGAAGCGATCTGGCGGTCCCTGCTGGAACAGCCGACCATCGGCACGGTTCGGATTGAGTTCGTCGTTTGCGACGGCGAGCGATTCTGCCTGGCGCATGGCGGCTTCCAGCCCGCTTTCCTGATAGATGCGGTATAAGTCCTCCCGATCCATCGCGGCGATCTCACGCTCGGTTTCGCGCTCCCACTCATACGATTCCAGCGAGTAGGTCTGAAGCATTTGGGCTTGATTGCCGATATGTCCATCTTCGCCGATCCACCATTTATCGGCAGAGAGTTCCAGCGTCCAGGGATCGGCAGCCACGACCTCAAACGAATAGTTGATGGTCGGATCAATGGGTTCGAGCAGGTGGTAATTTGAGTCGGCAAATCGTTCCCTGAACTGTTCGGTGCGTACTTCTGGCGCGAGTGTCGGCGCGTCATCATCCTGATGTTCACGAGTGATCGCTGCCTCCGCACGCTCACGTTCCAGATGGGTCGTGAATGGGTCGAGTGGTCCATCGGTGAACAGGCGTGGGTCGTCGCGGGAGGATTCAAGGTAACCCCCCGCCACCGCCATGCTTTCTGCGAGATTCATCGCCGCTTCCAAGCCTTGCGTTTCGCGCAGCTCATTCAGCTCGCGTAAATCGACCGCGAGCTCCTCGCTCATGCCGTAGCTGGCAATTGGCAACCGTGCCTCATGGTCTTGATCCCCCTCGCGCCACGCCTTGAGCGCTTCGAGCGTTGGACTGCCATCCTCACGCACACCGCCAGCAAAGCGATAGTCCACGCCAGTGTTCAGTTCAGGTAGCAGCGCGGGATCAGGGAAATTCAACCCATGCAATTGCGCTGTTTGGTGGGCGAGTTCCTGGGCATTGCCCAGATCGCCATCTTCCAGCATGATCTGGAGTGTAGGCAGTGGGAACGGTGATGCACTGTCGAATTCCAGCGGCATGACTGGATGCGAGTCATGCACCAGCCGTCCATCGTCCGCTTGTGCCACTCGAAAATAGCGGAGGTGCAGGAGCGGATCGTCGAAATTCGGCTGATCCGAAATATCGACGGCGGCGAAAAAGTGCAGCGTCCCGTCCGCGTCCAGATGGTTCGGCACATAGACGCCGTTCCTATCAATCGGGATGAGATTCTCCTCCAGCGTCACGGGCAGCGCCGGGTCATCGGTGTGGTGCGGGTGCGGCGCGTCGAAATCTTCGGTATCCCAATCCCAACCGAAATCGACATCCATAGGCTCGCGCTCAGTATGATCCTGTGTCATCCCTTCGGTGTTCCCTGCGGTCATCGGTCACTCCTTTGACGCATCAAGCGAACGGGAAAATCGCGTCCGGCGCGCCCGCGCTCAATGATGGTGAACCGCCCATCGGTGACGAGCGCGACTGCTGCCCGACGAATGAGCAGCCGCAGCGCGCCCGTGCGATCCACCTCCAGCCGCTGCGCCAGTCGTTCCAACCGCGCCTGATCGTCACTTGAGAGGCGCAGCGAGAAGTTCTTCGAGCCACTTTCTTTGAAAGCCTCGCTCATAGGTCGATCTCCCATTCGCTCTGGGCGTAATCCGCCAAATCCTGCGCGGCATTTGGTTCAAGCGGCAGACCGCGCTCCGCCTCCCACAGATCGCGCTGATCGGTCGCCAGCGCCATGCCTTCGGCGGTCTCGAAGGCGCGTTCGATGCCATCTTTCTCGACCACACTGAGCAGGTATTCCGCCGCATCATAGGCTTTGTTCCAATCCCCTGGCACGACAGGCGCGAGCTGCGCCTCGATCGTGCCGGTATCCGGGTCGCGTCCAAGTGAGAGGATGCTGGTGACGGCGTTCTCCGGGTCATCCTTGTCCGGCTGGAATACGCCGATCCAGTAGGCTGTCCCCGTCTCCGGGTCGATGAACGGCGGCGGGTCGGCATCTGGGTTGAAGCCATCAGCGGCGATGCCGATGTCGCGCAGTGCCTTGAACGCCGGTGACTCAACGGCTTCGGCAGGCGCAGCGATGTCGTCGGCGAACAGCGTATCCAGATCGAGATCGTCCGGCAGGAGGTCGGGCGTATCGAGCGAGCGCATGTCCTCATAAGCGGCATATTCCACGTTACCCGCGCCCCGCCATTCGGGAGCAGGTTCGCCACGTTCGACGGCGCGTTCCGCTGCCCGTTCGTAGGCGAAATCTATCAGTTGAAACGGTAGCAGCCGCTGATCGTGAAGCTCGCCTTGAAGCTCGTGATAGAAGGCAGCAGCCTGGTCGAGATTATCGAACGTATCGATCTCCAGATAGCTGCCACCTAAATCGCCGGTGTAGGTATTGGCGTACAGGTCAATCGCGCCGATACTGTAGCGTTCACCTTCACGTTCGACGGCGATGATTCCGGCATCGTGCCAACTCCAACCTTCATCACGGTCATAGGTCGGCGCGCCGGAGGCTGGGACACTGACCGCATCCGATGCTGACGGTGTGAATGGCTCGAACGGGTCATACTCCGGCAGATAATCGAAACTATTCCCGGCGAACAGGTCGGCGGGGAATGGATCGCGCTCCCAAGGAGCGTCCGGCATTGAGAAATCGAGTTCCGGCGGTTCGGGGATTTCATCCCAGTCGAGCGGTGGTGGCATGTGGCTCATCGGTTACTCCTCCTCCGCCAGACGCAGGACGACCGGTTTATGTTCGCCGACAGTACGGGAAGGCGACACAGGCGTCGGGTGCAGTGCTGCTCCAAAACGCGACCAGAAGGCGTGCAGCACATCAAGCCGCAACCGTTCCCCTACTGCGATGCGATCCAGATCGGCGTTCAATTCGGCAGCATACTTGGGCGATGTGAGTTCATCGAAGGTGGACGCGAGATAAGCTGCCAGCGTGACGCCGCTCTCCGTCAACGTCAATTTGCCTTCCACAGCGACTATGACTTCAGCAGCGCACAGGGCAGCCAGCGCCCGCGCCGCTGCACCCTCATCTGCGCCAAGCCGTGCTAACGCACCAAGCAGGGAAGCCGCCGTATATCGGTCGGGTGCTTCGCTGGCTACGGCATCGACGGCGATCTGTGCCGGATGCAGTTCATCGCCTTGACGCAGGAACGGCAGTACTTCATCTTTGGCAGGGGATGGCAGGATGCGCCGCCAGCCGTCGGCGTACAGTAGTTTCGTCGTCGCGCGCAGTTCAAGCGGATACGAGCTGCCTGCGGCGCTGCCGACGAGTATCCGCGCCGCCATGATCCGCTCCTGTGCCGGAGGCATGTGCGCGGCAATGGAGTGTTTCCAGATCAGCGCATAGAGCGCCGCGCCGTCGCCGGGCAGGTCTTCAGGAATGCGATTCAGATCGGTTGGTACGATTCCAGCGGTAACGACTGCATCCGGCGCAACGTAATCCGTTCCATACTCACGGCGAATGTACGCCTGCGCCGCTTCGCTGGCTCCGGTCAGCGGCGCGCCGTCGGGATGGGTGATCCAGCCTGCTTCGTACAGCGTTTCGACCAGTGTTAGCGTCCGTTCCGGCGGCAGCGCGAGGTCGTGTTCAGCCGTCTCGATAAGTGTTGGCAGCGTGAGCGCGTCCGGCGCGGGGTGCGCCTTCATCACCTGCCCGGTCCCGTCCACCCAGAAGATGCCGCCTTTGAGTAGCGTCTCCAACTGCGCCGCTTGTTCCGCATTTCGCAGCGCCAGCGGTGCGCCTTTGGCATTCAAGACTTGAGCGGTGAACGACGCGCTATCACGCTCGAAGGTGACGGAGGCGTGCCAGCGTGGTTCGGGAATGTGAGCAGTGATCTGCGCTTCGCATTCTGCCAGCAAACGCAGCGCGACCATGCCGTTATAGGTGAGCGTGGGCTTGATGCCGACCGCTTTGCGGACTCCAGCGCTGATACTCCAACCGATCAACCGATTGATGATACGCCGCGTGACTTCCGTTTCGACCTGGCGCATATCGAGGAGACGCGGCGCGGCGAAGGCAGCATGAATGGTATCGGGTGTAAGCGCGGGGAGCGTCACCCGATAAATCGATTTTTCCTTTGCATCTGGCGAAAGTGCCAGCACCTGCCACGCCATCGCTTCGCCAGTGTGAGTCGGCGACGTGGCGGCATAGACGGCTTCACTCTCCCGAATCGCCTTCATCAGGCGGCGAACGAGATTGCCTTTGCCCGATACAATAGTGAAGGTCGGGCGAAAATCGTCATCTACGTCGATGCCGAGTTTGTCGGCGGGCAGGTCGCGCACAAAGCCAGCACATGGCTCGACGCGCCAGCCGTCACCGAGCGCATCGGTCAGGATTTTTGCCTGCGCGGGCGTTTCTACGATCACAAGTTTCATTCGGTCACTCCTTCGTGTGCAGTCGTTTTACGTTCAGGTCTTTCAGCAGCAGGCGCAGCGCCCGGCGCGCGTTTGTCCGTCCGACCGACAGCCAGACGGTCGGCAAGCTCTCGCTCACGCAGGACAAGCCAGAGATGCCATTCTCGATAAGCGTGGTACGCCTGTGTTTCGAGTTCCTGCCACGGCGCGGTCGCCGTCGTCTTGGGCGGCATGACATGACTCCTTCTCTTTCACTCAGGTCGTGCGGAAACGCGCCAGCTCGCCTGGCGTTGCCTTGCCGAACAGATACCACAGCCCTTCGTCCTGAACGTCCAGCACAAAATGGAAGCGCGATAACTGTGCGATGATGTCGCGGTGCTGCTGGTTGAAGTGGGCGAAAGCGGCATCGTCGCGGAAGACGTTCATGCCCTGCCGCTGGCTGAAAATCACGCGGATCGGGCAGTTCTCGAAGATCAGGCGCGCCTTCCCCTCAAGGAATACCGACATCTGTTGATCGACCATCAATGCCTTTTTCCTTCTCGTGCGGAAGGTCTTGGCAGCCTCAATCAGGAAGTCGAGCAGCGACGGATGGCGCATCAGACGGTAGACTTCATCAACGGCGATGATGCGCGGCTGTTCGTCGATCAGGCTGTCACGGCGAATCGCAGATAACACCTGCGTATATGCCAGCGCCTGCAAGATTGGGTCGCCTTCCAGTTCGTGGAACGAGAAGACGCGCGGGCTAATCCAGTCGCGCCCGCCGCGTGTCAGGTCAATGTTGGTCGTCCCGTTCAGGAACGACGACCACGGCCCCGATCCGGTACACAGTCTGGCGATTTCGTCGGCAAGGTCACGGGCGATGGCTTGAATGGCGGGCTTGTCGCCGAGCTGCGACAGCACATCACAGACCGTTTCGCACGTCGGGGCGAGATCGGGCGAGACGCGGTTGAGGTCAGGGAATCCGCGATAGAGCGTCTCCAGCGCTTCGCCGAGCAAGCCGCGTTCCAAGTTCTCGCGCTGCCCGCCGGAAAGCTGCCGCCCCAGCACCGTCTCGTACAGGCGCGTGGTGTGACTGACCTGTTCGATCAGCGTCGGAAACATCACGTCCTGCGGATTGAGCTTAGTCGCCTTGGCGCTCAGAACGTACCACGGCAGCCCGAAGGCGTCGGCGATGTGTCGCCCATGTCCCATCGGTTCGAGCAGGTCGAACGAGATACCATTTTCGGCATACTCGCGGGTCAGATAGCAGTTGAGCGCGAAGGTCTTGCCGTAGCCGGACTGCCCGACCCAGACTTCATGGGTGGCACGTTTGTCCCGCCACGAGTTATGGAAGACGGGATACGCGCCGCCGACCGCTTCGCCCCGCAGCACACCGTCAGTCGTCGAGAGCTTGCGATAGCCCAGCGGGGCGAGCATCAGCGCCAACTCGCGGGACGTGACCGGCCACGTCGTTTCAGGCAGATTGATCTCTTTGGTACGCTTGGCGCTGAAGAAGCTCACTGCCCGCGAGAGCAGTTCACCCATTTCTTGTCGCAGCGAGAACCACGCCCGTGTCTCGTTGACGACCGCTGCGACCCGTTCTTTCAGCGTATCCAGATCGTCAGCGGCGACCGCGACAGCGATCTGCACCAGATGGAGCGCGTCGCCGTTGTTGATCTCCTGCAAGGCGCGGCGGCAGTCATTTACGCGCTGCACCGAGCGGCTGTCCTCACCGCGCACGCCCGCCAGATGCACCTGATACGCCTGAATGATGCTCTCAACGGCATCGACCGCCGCATTGCGGTCGTAGGTTTTCGGGATGTCTACCGCCAGCGCGAGTGGGAAGTTGAGGCGCAGCAGCGGCGGCAGCGGACGGAAGAAATTCCACGTCGAAGGCGCGAATTCATACGATGTCAACACCGCCCAA
>SZPD01000212.1 GCA_030263515.1 Anaerolineae bacterium CFX9
CTCCAGCAGTTGGCGGATGATGATCCCGGTTTCATCCAGTCCAATCTTCCCATAAGTACGGGCGTCGTACTCAACCAGTGTTCCGGGACGGCGTAAATAGATACCGAAGCCACCCCGCGCCGAAACGTAGGTGTAGTTGCCGCGTCCGTCATCCCCGCCCGATGAGCGCGGAATCAGCGTGGAAGCATATTCCATCCGCTCATCTTCATCTATCGCCCAGGGATCCACCAATCGCTGACTGCTCAACTGCTGGATGCGTTCCTGATACCCGCTGTCCAGATAATCCACTTTGATCGCCAGTTCACGCCGCATATAGTCCAGCAGCGTTTTGGCAATGGTCATGCGCGTTTGGGGAGACGCCGTCACCAGCGCCGGATGACCGCCTGCCCAGACATCTTCTGCTGTGCAAACCGCATCCAGATCGGCGTAACCAATCTCCAGCAAGCCGCACTGTTCCAGATTTGGCAGCGCGATCCGCCAGCCCCGACGCAGATCGCGGTAAATACGGTAGCCCAGCACCTGCCGCAGTGCTCGCTGAGTCTCCTGCAATGCCTGAAAACGCACATTGGGATCACTGGCATACAGTTCCACCGGCAAATTCAGGGCATCAAACACTTTCTCGGCGATAACTTCGTGGGTTAACCCGGCATCGCCTGCCCGTTCGACTGCCCGGTAAATTGCCCCGCGCAGCAGACTGACTTCGATGAAGTCATTAAAATGTCCGGCTTGCAGGGAAGCGTCCTGTCGGTTGTCGGTGAAACTCAATAACTTCTGTGCGTGTTGGGGGAGGTCGCTTGTTTTCAGCGAGCGAATCGTAGACAGACTGAGCAGCGTTGTTGCGCTGCTGCGCCCTTCAGAACTGAGCGTTGCCAGTTTGCCGAAGTCACCCTGACGGGCAGAATACGAGACACCACAGTTCAGGCAGAACATGAACGGTGATGAGATATAGACACATTCCTGCCCTTGGTCGGACTCATCCCCGGATGACAAGACCCGTATGTGCCGTGGCAGTTTGTCCCGTCGATGCGAACGAATACGCCGCACGCCGTTACGTTCTTCCAGCCAATCATCCGGCAGATATTCGCCATGAATGAGGTCATCGTAATCGTGGGGCCAGGGTTTATGAGAGCCGAGATACAGATAGCCCGCTTCACTACCATCGTCCGGGAGTCGATCACTGAATTCACGGGGCATCACGCGGCGTTGTTCATTATCAACGCCAGTGGTGATTCGCACCGTATAATATTCCTGCCCGCACTCGCGGCAAAAGCACAGGGGAAACAACACCTTATCCCGTTCACCGGGGGCGAACCGCTGCCCCTGCAAGGTGATGTAACGCTTATCCTCCTGCTCGATAGTGGTGTAAGCCGTATCGCCGGGGCTGATAAACTGGTGCAGCCGGAAAGCGAAGGGGGCGAAGCCTGTAGCAGGGTTCGGTTCACACTGGTAGCCTGCCAGTAGCCACTTTTGGATCACCCCTGCACATGTCGCCTCATCAATCCCCGTGAGGTCGGCGAGTTCATGAGCAGCATCCAGAATGCTGCGAGGCTCCTGCCGTGCCAGCCGCCCCTCCTTTTCCCGCAATCCAAATGTGCTTTCGATCCATGCCGACAGCGGATGGGCGACGAATTCGGCATATCCTACAGGTACGACCAAATCCTCACTCTGCGCGACCGCCTGCCGTAATCTTTCCGGGTCGGTTTTGCCCGATGTAGCACGGCGTAGAGTCTCGCCGATCACATGCTCCGGGTAGAGATCTGCACCGAAAATTTGTGTGCCAACTTCCGCCACCTGCGCCTGTTGCTCGGTATAACTGCCTTCACCCGCTAACGTCGCGGATGTACCGACAAACAGAAGTTTTTGTTCCGGTGTTTCGAGACGATCCTGCACCCGTCGCACCAGCAGCGCCACATCCGCGCCCTGTCGCCCCCGATAAGTATGCAGTTCATCCAGCACCAGAAAACGCAGTCCCTTCGCGCGCTCAATCAACTGTCGTTCGCGAGGACGGGTCATGATGAGTTCAAGCATGACGTAATTGGTCAGCAGGATGTCAGGGGGGTGCGTCATAATCTGATGGCGCTCATCCTCGCTCTCCTGCCCGGTATAACGGGCGAAAGTTACCGGCGATTGCCCCTGTGAATAGCCCTCATTCAGGAACTTGTGCAGTTCCCCTGCCTGACTGTTTGCCAGCGCATTCATCGGGTAAACAATAATCGCCTGAATACCCTTGCCGCTCCCACGTCGCAGCACGTGATCCACAATCGGTACGATGTATGCCAGACTTTTGCCCGACCCTGTACCCGTTGTCAGAATATAGTTGTGTTCCTCACGGGCGATCTCTATGGCTTTGCGCTGGTGGCGATGAAAGTGCAGCGTTTGACCGCCTGCGCCTTTGTTCTTCAAAAAGATGCGGCTGCATTCAGGATGCAGCACACCATCTGCCGCGAGTTCCTGCACAGTGCCGCCGCTCTCAAAGGTTGGGTTGAGCTGAATGAGAGGCTCGGGCCAGAATACGCCCGTTTCCAGATTATGCCGCACGACGCGATAAATGCGCTCATCTCGAATGTGGATGAAACTGCTGGCGTAATTTGAGTAATCCTGCGTCAGTTGTTCGCGTAAGCGGAAAACATCCATGTCAGCGTCCTTGAGAGAAAATGCCTGTGATACGCCGATTCAAACACGTTTCGTCCGATTGTCTTTAAAGCTGATGGTTCTGCTGAACTACCGGACGCGCTATTTCAAAGTCAAAGATCACTTGACTAATGATTATGAAGGATTATACCCCCGGTCATGTTTCTCGTCAGAAGGGATTGGAAATTCCACATTGCGCTTAGCAATTGTGACACTTTTGCTTTGGCGCAGCCTTGTTAAGCTGACTTCACCACCGCCTTAGTGTTCATACGCCGCCAGCAGCGCTGCCTTGCAGCAGCGCCACATCGCGTCCGCGATGCCGACCAACCCCGCCGCAATGCAGCCGTCGGAGACGGGTGCATTGGAGGCTGCCGACAGTGTGTTCAGTGTAGCTGAACCATTGGCGGGGTTGGGCGCGAGCTAAAAGCTCGCCACCTCATGCGCCGGTGGGGGCTGTGTGCCGCGCCTGCGCGCGCCACCCCGCCGACCCCTGCGGGGTTCCGGCGGGACTGTGAGCGCGATACGCCGCGCTCACCGGACGCACCCCGTCAGGCTGCGTCCGAAAAAACCAAAACAGTCTGCGCTCCTGATTGCTGCTGCATTGCACTTGGAGAGCGTTGTCTTGCTGGAATTTTTCCGCCGACTTCTGGAAGATTCCCAATCGCCATCTGAAATATTTCACCTCCCCACTTCACCCATTTTGTCACAATAAGGGAAGCGCCAATAGTGCAAAAGGGGCGGTATGCCACAGAAGAATATCAAGCGCAGCATTGCGATGTCTGAGGAAATGCACGCACTACTTTCACAGATTGCCGCGAAGCATGGGCGTGACATCACCGAGTCACACCTGATCCGTGAGGCGATCCGCCAATTTCTCGATGAGCAGGTCGATGCGGTCGGCAGCCGCCGTCACTTTCAAAAATCGCTGCAACTGCGTCTCGACCGTCTGGAACGGTCGCTTACGTTTCAGATGAACATCCTCATCTATTTGCTCGCTGCTCTCCTTGCCGACGATTCCGCCATCGACGAGGCAATTATCGCTGCCAAACGTAACGGCGCATCGCTCGTAAAGCAAATCGAAGCCGTGCGCGACATGAAGGATGAGGCATGAGCAAGGCGATCATCGTGGTCGATTTCGCCTACAAAGGTCACAAACGCAGCGGTCGCGGTACGGGACGGCAGGGCTTGAAAGCCACGCTCAAATATTTGCAGTACCGGGATAAGAAAAACAACCATCTCGCGCAGAACCACGCTTACGAGCGCTGGCAGGATCGCGGGATGGGCGTGTCCTATGGGGAGATTTTCAAGCACTGCGATGCGTTGCAAAGCAAGCATGTGTTGGCGTGGACGTGGGTGATCTCACCTGCACCTGATTTGATGGAACTGGTGCCGCAAAGTCAGCGCCAGGAGCTGCTCTACGACCTGACCGAGCGCGTGGTCGAAGACTACTACACCGAACGCGGCTTTGACGTGCCGGAATACAGCTACCTGATGCACAGCGCGAAAACCAAGCCCAAAGATGGTGAGCTGCCACAGGAACATCTGCACACGCACGTCATTCTGCCTGGTACTGCGCCCTCGACCGCCGACCGCTTGCCGGTCTACAACAACGCGACGAAGAGGCATGATCGTCTCTTTCGGGAAATCGCGGCACAGCATTTCGCGGACATGCTCGACGAACGCGGCATCGACTGGCGACCGCTGCGCGAGGAACCCAAACCGGACGTGCAGCACGAGGAGATCGACCTAGACGACTTTTTCTCGCGGTAGGAAGGGGCGATACGAATGCACTTCGGCATTGGATTGTTCGGCATCCTGACCACGCTGCTGGCAGGCGCAGCCGTTGGGCGGCTGTTCGGTTTATCGGTGGGTGAAGGGCTTTATCTGACTGCACTTGCGCTGGCAGGGGTAGTTTGGCTGATTGGACGGTATTCGCGCCGTAGGGAGAACCATTGATGATCTACTGGTTATTCACTGAAGGGCGCGAACTGCTGACTGTTTTGTTCATGCCGCTGGTGTGCATTGCGCCGGTGCTGCTGCTGACAACGGCAGCGGCATTGGGAGCAGGGATTCGCCGCACCAATGATGATGGTTCAAAACATCCCCCTTTACAGCGCCTTTTACTCGTCCTCTGCTTCGGGACGACTCTGATCACTGTCACGGCAATTTACTTGTCGCTGCTCGGCGAACAAGCGGTGCAGCGTGGACGCTCAAACGCATCCGGCATGATCGAACTACTTGTCGGCGCGCCGCGCGGCATCAATACGATGCGCTTGTTCCTGTTCGGCGCAATGTTGGCGTTCGTGCTGATGATGACCGTCATTGGACTGCACAGCCTGCTGCGGAACGGCGGTTGGCTGCGCGAACGGATTGACCGTCTGCGTGCGCCGATAGTCAAACGCGGAGCGTTGGGGTCGTCGCACTTCTGCACGCTGCGCGAGTACCGCCGCTTTCGTCGCCCGGATGATGAAGGGCTAACGCTGCTTGGCGCGTTCTGGGGCGAAAACAAGCGACGATTGGATGTCGGAACCGGGCAATTCAGCCTGAGCGGTGAGGATGTCGCACGCGGTATCCTAACACTCGGCGGTCCGGGATCGGGCAAGACTCAGGGGATCATCCTGCCTGCCATCGCTGACCGGATGCAGTCGGGACATTCGCTGGTCGTCGCTGACCCCCAAGGCGAGATCACCGGACACATCCTCAACTATGCCGCTGTCACACGCCATCTGGTGGTCGTCCATGACCCGACCAGCGCTGCCGGACCGCGCTACAACCTCGCGGAAGGCATTGACAACGTCTCCGATGCGCGAGCGATTGCCGACGTACTGGTGCCGTCAGCAGCAGGGGATAATCGTTTCTGGACGGACAGCGCCGCCGCGCTGCTAGCTGCCTGCCTGATTCGTTTCGACAATCTCGGCGCAATCTACAACGCCATGAACGATATGAAGGGGTTAGCGAAAGCGCTCAAGTCGAAGCAGGATGACGCAGCGCTGCTGGCAAACAGCTTCATCGCGTCGGTTGGATCGGACGGTAAGGTCGCTTCCAATGTGATTGCAACGCTGGCGACCGCGCTCACCGGTTGGGCTTCAACCGACGTGCGTGCCAATACGTCCGCATCCGACTTTGATGCCGAACTCATCGTCTCCCAGCCGACTGTCGTTGTGCTGACCTGTCCCGGTAGGATGCGCGCGGTCTATGCCTCGTATCTCGGCGCGACGCTGCGCAAGCTCATGCTCGACCTCGATACCATCGGGGAACGCAATCGCGGTCCGCTGCCGATGCCTGTCGGCGTGATACTCGACGAATTCCCGACGCTTGGCAAGCTCGACAGCCTAGTGGCGGATGTCAACCTTGTCCGCAAACGCCGCATCAGCATCCTGATTGGCGCACAGACGAAGGGGCAGTTTGAGATGATTTACGGGCGCGAAGGTACGCAAGCGCTGTTCACAGGTCTGGCGACACAGGTCATTTACGGCGGCTGCGATGCCGACACCGCCGAGTTCTACAGCAAGGCAAGCGGCACGGCGACCACCGATGCCAACATGGACGATCCGAACAGCCATCTGCGCCAGCGTCCGCTGCTGACGGTCGATGAGGTGATCACGCCGCAAGTCGGCAACTGCACCATTTTCGCCCGCTACGTGGAAACAGGCTTCGCCACACAGGTCATCCTGAACGCCCGGCTGACACGCTTCTATGAGCGGAGCGACTGGAAGCGGCGATTGAATACGGTCAAGGACAGTAAACCGCTGCTGCTGGAACGTGGCATTGAATTCGACGATCCTGAAATGAGTGATATGGAAATGCCGACGGCTGAATCCATTGCAGGTGGCGCTTCGACGATTGAGATTGCAGCACGGGCGAAGCTGGCGGAGGTGAAAGCTAAGACCGAACAGCAGGCGGGTGGCAAAGTGAAGCTGGTTACGGTTGCAGAACTACGCGCCCGACGTAAGCAGGCAAAGCTGGAGATGACCCCATGAGTTTGACCAAGAAGACGATTGTGAAAGAGATCGGGCGGCGGACACGGCTGAAAAACCGCGATGTGCAGTTGATGCTGGAAACGCTGGTTGAAGTCTGGACGGAAGAATTGGTCAACGGTGGCCGCATCGAATTGGAACACTTCATGGTGATTGATGTGCAGACGATTGAACACCCTGCCAATCGTCTGCTGCTGGAGCGCCACTTCCGCAAAGTCACGGTGCGGACGAGTAAAGCGCTTCGAGAGAAGTTGAACCGCTGATCAGCGGGGATCATGCGACTGTAATAAGACCGAATATGGTGCGCCAAAGTTGTGAGAATTGTTATAGTTTTTATGCCATTACAAGAAATATAAAAGAATCATAGGGCAAGCATATGTTATCAAGCGATAAAGCACCATCCATCTTTATTTCCCACAGTTCCAAAGATATTGCCATTGCGCGGGCTGCGAGAAATCTCTTTGAAGATAGGAAGCACTTTGTTGGTTTTTTTGGCTGGTTGCAGCAAATGACTGACAAGGAAATAGAAACATTCCTTGAAGCTGAAGTTAAAATGCACACTTGGTTGCTTTTAATTGAGACCGAAAATGCGAACAATTCTAGATGGGTGCGGTTTGAGATTGAACGCGCCAAACATTATGGAAAGGCACTTTATGCAATTGAAGCTCAACGGTTTACAGAAGATACGGATAAGACGCGCCAGGAAATTGAAACAGATGAGAAGTTTCGCTCGTGTATCCACAAGCTTTCAAAAGGGTTTCGTATCTTTTTATCGTATACAAGAGTTGACACTCCTTTCGCTAGTAGATTACGTGATGAGTTAAGGGTGGGAGGGTTTGACCTTACCCCGGTTTAGCGGACGGAGAAAATGTCCGATAGACTGAGTGTAAGGAGTGAGACGATGGGACGCTACAAGAAGCACACAGACGAGTTC
>SZPD01000213.1 GCA_030263515.1 Anaerolineae bacterium CFX9
GAACGAGTTCCAGACCGCTTTCACGCCGCTGAACAGCACGATCACCATGAAGATCAGGCAGATTAAGCCGACACCCAGCACGACAATGCCGTTACCGCTGGCCGTCCCAGCAAGGAAGAAGGTCACGACCAGCGCCTGAATTAGCGCGATGACGATGGTTTGCACGACCAGCTCAATCCACAGGTCGATGATCGAACGCGCGATGACTTCGGTCTTCTTGAAGAAGGCAAAGAGAATGGCGACGCCAAATGAGATGAACGTCAAACCCTGCGCGATGGTCAGCAGCAGGTAGACCAACTGCTCGGTCAGTCCGAACAGGATCAGCGGCCATGCCGTCAGCAGCCTGCCCTGTGCCGCCGATGCCATCGCAATCGAGTCCGCGCGTTCAAGCGGGGTCATGATCGAGAAAAAGACCGGATCGCGGTCATTGGCGAAGAACGATCCGGGTCGCCGCCATTCCCACGGCACGCTGCCTGCTGTCCACAGTCCAGTACCGGGATCAGGCGTGTGCGGCTGGCACAGCGGATCGCGCGGCGTGGAAGGATAGCCCATCAGGTCAATGCCGTCGGCGCGCAGATACGCCAGCGCCACATCCAGCCCATCAAGGGTATAGTTCCAATCCGGCATGTATGACCCGAAGTTATCGCACAGCGTGAGGATGCCCATGTCGCTGCTGTCTACGCTGTCGAGCGAATCGAACGCCGAGCCGGTTGCGCCTGACAAGCCGCTCAAGCTGCTGGCGTAGAAGGCACTCGACAAAGTGCGGCGAAAATCGCTCATGCCCTGATACAGGCTGGGTCCCAGCGCGAAGAACAGCGCGCCTGCCAGATACCAGGCGATGGCATTCTTCGGTTCGACGATCCGCATCCGCGCGAAAGCTGCCAGCAGATACGTCACGCCTAAGACCAGCAGGGCGACGATGAACGCCATGCTCACCGCGACCTGCAAGCTGGCGTTGGTCTGCGCGATCAGCGGCGTGAAGGCGTTCTCCACCAGCCACTGATTCATCAGTTCGATGGTGTAGCCCATCATCAGGAAGGCACGCTGCAAGCTCCACCCCAATCCCGCCAGTGAAAAGAGCAGGTTGTACCAGAGGGTATCGATCTGGATTTGCAGCCCGTTCAGGATATCGTCGATGATTGGCATCGCGTTTCATTCCTTTTCAGCATATCAGGGCGGGGGCAGCACGCCCGCAGGCGGATCGGCAATCGCGCCGCCGCAGTAGGGATTGGTTTCTGGCCGCCAGACCAGCGCATTGCTGCCCGGCAGACGTGGCGGCGGAGTCGGACGAGTATTGGGATCAAGCATGAACGTTACGCGATCCGGCGCTGTCCCGTAGGGAATGAAT
This sequence comes from Anaerolineae bacterium CFX9, assembly GCA_030263515.1. GTDB lineage: Bacteria > Chloroflexota > Anaerolineae > Aggregatilineales > Phototrophicaceae > Flexifilum. Next base: position 1,349 of record SZPD01000213.1, read on the forward strand.
CCGGCGAGCGTAAAGGTGCGCGTTTCGCCCAGTGCAAGCCCAACCGCCTCATAAACAATCGACAGTCCAGCTTCGACCGCCGCATCCGCCGTCGCGCCCCATGTTCCGGTCGCGCCGCCGACAAGCTGACTGACGTAACTCTGATAGGCGGGAAACACCTCATACATACCGCCGCTCAGGTTCTTGATCTCGATCTCCCAAACGGCGACGGTTCTTCCGGCAGGCGTGTTGACCGCGTAAACGTTCATCAGCCGAAAACGCGCCGACTGCGGACTGCGGGTGAACACCGCGTCGCCGCGATAGAACGGATCAGGCGGACGAATGGCGTAGGGTGTCACTGTTGGTGGTGGAGGCGCGGTCGGGAACGGAATGAGCGTCGGATAGCCGGGGATAGGCGGCAGCGTTGGCAGCGGTATCGGCGTGACGATCACCGGCGTGGGGCAGACATAGATCGGCGCGCTGACAATGCCGGTGAGTGTCCCGGAACACGCCAGCGCCGCCAATCCCAACATGATGGGGATGTACAGAAGGGATTTCTTCATTGGTTCCTCTTAAGGGATCAAGCCCGGCTGGTTGCCCGGCGTCAGCAGGAGGGTGTAGGCAGGCGCGGCGCTGTTGTTTCCGCGTTGCAGCGTCCATGCTCTGCCGAAGTACGGGACGACGATCTGCGCGGGCGCATCAGTTATCACCTCAAACACGACGTAGCCACGCGCATCGGTAAACCCGCTGGCAATGACGCGATTGGTATTGATCTCGACCACGCGGACGGAAATCCCCGCGACGCCTTCCGCCGGATCGACGGTACGGTTGCCGTTCTCGTCGTAGGCGATGACGACTTCGGCGGTGATGATGCGCGGCGGGATCGGCGTGCCGGTGGGCTGCATCGTCGGCGGTGCGCCCACTAAGGCAATCCGTGCGGCGGGCTGCGGTGAAGGCGTCGGCGTGTTCGTGATCGACAACGGCGGAATAATCAGCGTGTTGGCATCACCGCGCCAGACGTGGATCGCGTCCAGTCCGACCACATAGCCTTCACTGGCGTTGTGCTTCCGCCCGATGGCGCGTACTTCCAGACGATGAACGCCATCCCCGACAAAGTAGACAGCGGTGGTCGGGAAAGTCAGCCCATCGGCGTAGGCATCAATCGTGTCCAGCACCACGCCATCGACGACGATCTCGAACATGCCCATGTTCTGCGCCGTGACGTAGCGCACGCGCAGTCCTTCACCCTCGAACATGAACGATGCCGTGCTGAAGGCGGTTTCCGTGCGGTGGTACTGTCCCCGACTGGCAAACTGCGACAAGCGCGGTGTCCAGGGCGGGGAATATTGCACCGTCGGATAGTCTGACTCGAAGCTGTACCAGCCGAAGAACGGCGGCGCGGTATCGGTCGCATCCGGCAGCGGCTCGACAGGCTGCGGTGGCGCGGAGAGCAGGGTTGTGCCGTAAGGGAAATCGGTCGGCGCAGGTGGAATGAACACGCCGGGCACCACGACGGTGATCTCGACCACACGCTCGCTCAACGTCGGCAGCAGCGTCGGGACTGGCGTTTCCGTCGGCGGGAGAGTCGCGGTGCTGGTGAACGTCGGCATCAGGGAGGGTGTCAGCGTCGGTGAAGCGGTGTCCGTTGGCGTCAGCGATGGCAGCACCATCAAGGTCGGCATGACCAGATCGGACGTTCCTGACTGAGAACGCGAGATCAAGAAGGCGGTAGCCCATGCCGTCAGGCAGAGCGCTGCCAGCACAGGCAGCACCAGTCGGCGCATGTCGTCACTCCAGGGTTGGTATACGCTGTGTTCAGCGTAGCAAAGTGGAGCGGTGCGACGGCTGGAATATTTCAGTGGGAGGTTAGGAGAATTTCAGTTGCGACGTGAAAAATTTCATTCAATCAGGAAAGCTGGCAAAGCCTTCCGCGACCGCGCGGCTGATCAGGTGTTCGTTCGTGGCTGCCCCAAAGCGGTAGCGCAGTTTTTCACGTACCCAGTACACGCGGCGCGGCTTTACTTTCAACTTCGCAGCGATCTCGCCGATGGTACAGCCCTGCGCCAGCAAACGCAGCACCGACCGGGCTTCCGCATCCAGATTCCAGGACTTGTCCTCGCGGTGCATGTGGATTAGGTATTCCGCATTGGCTGTCGGCGAGAGATAGGGTCGCTCACGCAGCACGGCATCGACCGCCGTCAAAAGGCAGGCGGGCAGGTCGTCCCCTGTCGCTAGATACCCACGCGCTCCTGCCGTGAACAAATCGCGGATGAGCAGTCCATCGGTTAGTGTTCCCATGACAATGATGCGGCCCAACGGCGCAGCGTGAATCGACCGTTCGACCAGAGCCAGCGTATCAATAAGCGGATCAAAACGATCCCCCAGGAGGAGGATGTCCGGTTGAAGAGTTTCTGCCGCAGCGATCAGATCGTCTCCGTTCTCCGCTTTGCTGATGAGCGTGTCAGCGCGAGCTTTGAGGAGAGTCTCTGCGCCGACGATAGTCAGACTGCTGCTATCCGCGATCAGGATATGGGTTGTCATCTGGTTTGCCCTTACATTTTCTCTTTTCACAGCCTAACACGAAGGGAAAACCGTCGCTTGAGACTCTGTGACAATTGGCGGGCAAAAAGGAACATTGGTATGGGCAAAATTCTCGTCGCTAATGTCAGTCAATCTTTTTGGGGCGGATCGAGTAAGTGATTCTGATGTGCAATATCGATCAGGTGAGCGTTACTCTGAGCGTCAAAGACTTCACGCAGGGTTCGCAAGATGCGATATACACTTTTGCGATGAATACCCAGATGAGCGGAAATCTCTTTGGCTTGAAACCCTTCTGCGACCAGTTGCAAGACATCCAGATCTCGCTGTGCAATATGTTTGGGCAGCGGGCGCTGAAATTCGAGCATCCGCGATACGCTCGGCGAAATAGAGATGCCGCCCCTCGCCGCTAACTGGATCGCATGATTCAGCCCACGCTCCATTTCGTCACCCTTGTGGATCAATCCCCGCGCACCGTGATCGAGCAACAGGCGTACCAAACTTGCGGTCGGTCGCTGGGCAATCATGAGGATAGCGAGTCCTGGATGGCGGTCGAGCAATCGCTTGATTTCCTGGGCAAGATTGGTTGCGCGTGGCAGTGAGTCATCGATAACCAACACACGGACACGATGATCGGTTAAGAACTTGTCCGCTTCTGGGAAATTGGAAAATGTTCCCACAACTTCTGTAGGAATGTCCGATTTCGCGACAACCTGCTGAATGCCGCCACGAATCAAGACATTGGTAGACACGACGATCAGATCGATGGGCTGCGTAGGCATAAGCGGTACTTCTCCTTATCTTGTAATTTGCCTCTCGATTAACCTTTGGAGTGCGAACACATGAGCTAATTTTGACATTGTATTACAAAATTCCAATCTTTGCGCTACTGCAATAATCCATTTTTTAGTTAGAACATTCCTACTTTGCTATTTGTGCAGGAACTTTAGCCGTGAGGAGCAGAAATTTTTGACATTTCGCTGTCACAAATTCTCAATGTGTCCACTTTTGCCCATGCTAATGTCTCACTTTACTAGAACAAATGTCATAAATTCCCGCCTCAAATGTGGCGCATTCCGTTTATGCTGATGACACGTTGGGTTATCAGGAGCAAAAGCATGAATCGAGAAACGCCATTTGCGGCACGGATTGCCTTCCGGCTGCCCCAGTCGCTCTACGACAAGCTAGAGCTATGGGCGGACGAAGAAGACCGACCGCTCGCCAATCTCATTTACACCATCGTTAAGCAAGCCGTGACCGAACGTGAACGCGAATTCACGACGACCGATCTGCAAAAGGAGATGAACGGATGAAATACATGACTAGCGATCTGCGCGAACGGGTCGAACAGCATTTGGGCAAGCCGCTGGCTGCTAGCGCATACGCCGGACTCTGGCGCTGCCCCGCCTGTCCGCCTGAAAGACACGCGCTGCTCATGGTGGCAGCGGATGATTACCGCTGCTTAAGTGGTTATTCGTGCGATGGCGGTGCGAGCGAGTGGATGACCACGCTCGACCCAACCCCGGATGAATCCTTCGCTGTAGGAGCGCTGGCATGAGCGCCGCGCGGGAAGAAGACATCACCGAAGCCGCCGCTGACAGCATGATCAAGCGTGTTTTTCAGGTTGCCAACATTCTCGCTGCCGTCAAACTGTTCGATGCGACGCATAAAACGGCAGAAAATCGCCTCAAAAATCAGCGCGCCGACGAAGTGCGGTATGGTGAAGACAATCGCACGGCACAACCTGAATAAGTGAGGTTTTCGATGGCGGCACAACAGCAGCACAAGCGCAAGCCTGCTCCACCCCAGCCGGGGTGGGCAGTCTATCTGCGCACGAGCAGCGACGAGAACCAGAAGCCCGAACTATCACGCGCTCGGCAGCGGTTTGCTATCGAAGAGAACGTACTCAAGCGCTCTGACATGCCTGTGATCGATGAATATGTCGATGTGCTAACGGGTAAAACGCCGAATCGGGAAGGATATCAGCGGTTGCTGGCAGATGCCCGGGTTGGTCGATTCTCACATGTCATCGTGGAACGCGCTGACCGCTTTGGGCGAAACGATACGGAGGCGCTGCGTGCCATTGATGAGCTTCACGAGTTCGGGGTCGCTGTGCGCTTCGCGAATTCGCCTGATCTTGATCCAATGGATCCTGATGATCGAGTCATCGTAGCACTGTCCTTCACATTGGCGCGACGCGAGTCAACGCTCTTGGGGATTCGGGTCAAAGGGGGATTGCAGGCAAAGCGTCAGAGCGGTGGTTTTTGTGGGGTTGCACCCGATGGATACCGCAATGTAGAGGACAAGGTGCTTGGAGAAGCCAAAAAGCTCCAAGGACGGCACAACCATTGGATCGAGCAAGACCCAGAACGTGCCTCACTTTGGCGCTATGCTTGGAATTTGCTGCTGGAGAACGAGCTGACGCTGGAGCAGATTTGTGAGACTCTCCACGCCAGAGGGCACAAATATCGTAGCGGGCGTCCATTTGTTCAAGTTAAGAAGAATGGCAAACGGGTTGCGAATACCAGCACGCTGGCAGCGATCTTCCATAACTGGACCTATGCCGGATGGGTGACCAGTCGGGCAGGCAAGATACCCCCAAAAACTATCAAAGGGAACTGGGAACCGATTGTTACGACGGAAGAATTCGAGCGCGGACTGGCAATTCTAGAACAGCGTGACCTGAAACGCGGGCGTGAACGTCGCCATGACTATCTGCTCAAAGGATTGATCTACTACAACGAACCTGACAATCAGAGATTGATCCGCCTGACCTGCTCCACCTCCAATGCCTCTCGTGCGGGCGGGGGAACCCCTTACTACTGCATCGCACGCAGCAGCATCAATTTTCTGTGCAGCAGTGTCGATGAACAGATCGTAGATGCCTTGCAGCGTGTGCAGGTTGACCCCGACCTAATCCCGCTGATTCGTGCTGCATATACAGATGACATTGCGGAGAAGATGGGGCATCTGCGCCCGGACGAACGCGAGCAGATGCTGGCTGCACTGAAGTCGATTGACGAAGAAGAAGTTCGGATGATGCGTCTCTACGCAGCCGGAAAAGTGACAGAGAAGCTGTGGGACATGCAATGGCAGGAATGGCAGGATCGCCGCGCGCGTATTCGCATGAGTTTGGAAGGGTTGGAAGGACAACAACAGGTTTACATCGAAAACCTTGACGCGGCGTTAAAAATCATCGCGCAGGTGGGTATCGTGTATAATCGCCTTGAACGTAGCGATCAGAAAGAACTGCTGCGTTATATGGTTGAGAGGGTCGTCGTTGACTCTGCGGGAAAGATACGTTTGGAGTTGTGCGCGCCATTCGCGTATTTGCAGGACATCACTGACCAAGTACGCAGTGGGGCACCAGCGATCAGCAAGGGCAAGAAAGCAAAGACCGCCAGAATTTCTAGCGGTCTCGGCTCAGAAAGCTGTTCGGATAGCTTCCTATCGTGCGGGAGGGACAGGATTCGAACCTGCGAACCGGGTATAAGCCGGTTAACCGCTTAGCAGGCGGCCCCATTCGACCACTCTGGCACCCCCCCAAGA